>DAINOB010000072.1:0-9406 GCA_036735585.1 Cytophagales bacterium
AGTCGAACCGGCACAATATTGCTATTATTGGTGTTTGAGACCAACGCGTCTACCAATTCCGCCACCCGGGCATTGAAAAGGGCTGCAAAGATGCAGAATGAGTTTTTTAATTACAATACCTCTACCAACTCTTTTATAAACATAGAAGTGGCTACAGGCTTGTCCTCAAAGAGTACTTTGGTAGCAGCCCAAGTTTTTTTAAATAAATCTGATTGTCGGTAGGCCTCCAAAGATTCCACTCCCATCCATTTAGAGTAGGTGCATAGGACATTGCTTTTGTCGGCATCTTGCAACAGCTCCAAGTGTAGGCAGCCCGGGAAAGATCTGATTTGATGTTTACTGGAATTAAAAATTTCAAGAAAAGCAGCCAATTCAGCTTCTTTAAAAGTCATCCGTACTACTCTGATAATCATGTATTTCAAGGGGTTAAATAAACATCTATCAATAAAGGAAGAGTTTCCATATTCCTGCTACCACTATCAGCAACAGTGCTGCTGGGGTCAAAACCTTCCAGCATAAATTCATCAGTTGATCTACACGCAGGCGAGGGTAAGTCCAGCGCGCCATGATCTGTAAGAAAACAAGGAATAGACACTTGACGATCAACCAGAAACTACCCCAAATCCAGGAGAGAGAAAAATCCGTGTAGCCTCCGGTCCAATCTGCCAGTCTTAGGGCACCAAGATTGGGTAGGGGAGTGTTCCAACTTCCAAGGAAAAGAATGGTAGCCAGTAGGGAAGTAAGAAGCATCATACCATATTCGGCAAGAAACATAAAGGCCCAGCGTAAACCAGAGTATTCTGTGTGGAATCCGCCCACCAGTTCGGATTCTGCCTCCGGCAAGTCAAATGGTCCGCGATTGCATTCTGCAAGTGATGCTAAAAAGTAAATGATAAAGGCAAAGAGGAGATATGGATAGTGCAAGATATTCCATTGTAAAATACCGAGATCTCCCTGCTGCAGCATGCTGATTTGAGCAAGATTCATGCTGCCATTGCTTAACACCACCGCCAAAACGGCTAAGGATAGGGGAATTTCATAGGATACCACCTGAGCAATGGAACGCATAGAGCCAATCAGGGCAAACTTATTATTCGAAGCCCAACCTGCCATCAAAATCCCCATTACTTCTAAAGATACAATGCCCAACAGAAAGTATATGCCATCAGGGATATTTACACCGATCGTACCAGGACTTAGTGGAATTACTGCAAATCCTGCAAATACAGAAATGAAAATCAAAGCTGGGGCAAGTTTAAAGAGGAATCTATCTGCCGCCTTGGGGATAATATCTTCTTTGGTCAACAGCTTGAGGATATCTGCAAAGGTTTGAAACAATCCTGCAGGCCCCACTTCTGTAGGTCCGAGTCTGTCTTGAATCCATGCAGAAAGCTTACGGTCGGCATACACTCCCGCAAGAGCAAAAAGCGGTATAATCAGAAAGAATATCCCCAGGGCTATCATAGAGCTGTCAAAGATAGAACAACTCCGTTGAACGTATAGAGTTTAAGACCTAAGCATTAAAATCGGATATCGCAGGCTGGAAGCGCTTTTTTGATACGTTCTTTCTCTTCTTCTGAAAATTTATTTTCGATCGCAATCAAAGATTTTAGGTTTTTTAATTTTCCAATATTTAGAGGCAGTTTTTCGATGGCATTATAGCTGATTACCAATAGCTCTAGCTTATCAAGTTTTGTGATTGATTCAGGGAGAGCTGTCAAAAGATTGTTGTTCAAAAACAGACTTTCCATATTTTTAACCTTGCCAATGTTTTTTGGGAGGGTTTCTAATTTGTTGAATTCCAGTTTTAAGGTGACTAAAGCTGGAGCCAAATGCACCTGATTTATGGTTTTAATTTGATTATAACTGGCTGAAAACCGATCCAGATATTTTAGAGAATTTAGTTTAGCCGGAATTTTCACCAATTGATTGTTGTCCGCCTCTATCACTTTAAGGGAAGCAGATTTATACAGGTTTTGAGGCAATTCTTTAAGTTGATTTTCATTGAGAATTAAGACTTCCAGCTTTTTCAATTCACCGATCGATTCAGGAAATTCACTGAGTTTATTTCTCGACAATTCAAGATAAATGAGACTGGATAGCTTAGCCACTGAAGGGCTAAGCTGATTAATTTCATTCTGTCGGGCATTGAGCTCTAAGAGATTATTCAAATCAAAAAACCGCTCAGGAAGAGATTTAAGCTTGTTTTTCATCAGGTTAATCAAGATTACTTTATCCAATCTACCGATGGCAGGATCTACCTGAGTCAATTCTGTTTGTCGCAAATTGAGTACATAGGCGTTGCTGCTATCCGCTAAAGCTTCGGTTACGGAGAAGAAAGTTTTGTATTGTTTGCCTTCCAATCGAGGGGAAATGTATTGTGCATGCAAAAGCTGCGCGCAGACAATAAAGAAGACAAAAAATGTAATGCGTTTTTTCATGGTCAGATGCCTTTAAAATAAAAATCGGGAAGACGCTAGGTGCACCTTCCCGATGAGTGAATTTTCGCTATTTAATCAACAAAAAGTTTGATGGATTTACGGTCTTTCCCTACTTGTAGGATCAAGAAATACTGACCTTTAGATAGGTTTAATGAGCTCAAATCCATAGTAATCGAATGATCTCCTATGTTCATTTGATTGTTGTTGAAGGCGAAAACTTGCCTTCCTGCAAGATCAGTAACAATGCCATTTACAGGACTACTGGCAGCTAAAGAAAGGTCTATTGTAAACCTGCCTTTGCTGGGGTTAGGATACACTTTGATTGAATTGGATGCTGATTCAGTTTCCATTACCTCTTCCACAGATGAGATAATGCCACCACCAAGGAACTCCTGTCTAGCAATTGCTACTGTAATCGATCGATTAAATCTTACTGTATCTCCTTTTGCATCAATCTGGAAGGTGGAGATATTGCTGCTGGAAGGATGCTGTACAGAAAGAAAAGCAAATCGGTCGTCAGGAGTCATTTCGAATCCACACGGCTCACTTCCAGCAGGGGTTACTGCAAAAAGCTCTACCCTAGGATTGGCTTGGCTATGCCCGGGAGTTACCATCCAAAGATGGTCTCTACTGCCATCTTGAAGTACCCATACATTACCTCTATCATCAATGACTAAGTTGTCATTACCAGATCCCCAAGATTCGTTGGCTATTCCAGTTCCATAGTTGATTTGATAACTTGTGCCGCCCACGAAGACCTCAAAATTGCTGATAGAGTCTCCATCGTCTGTAAATCGAAATGTTCTTCCCAATCCTTTCGCAGTAAAATACACTTTGTTATCGACAGGGTTAAACTCTACATCCTCAGGTCCACTGAAATTATTTCCTCCAAGACTTGCTGCTAAATTAAAAGTATTGTTGCGCTCGGCTTGCGAAGTGTTTGGTACTTGAATCCATGCACCTTTAGAAGAGGTAGGGTTGCCACTGGAAAGGGGTGAGTTAAGCTTTAGAACATATAGATTTCCTGAGCTGAAATTGGTTTTTTGATTGGCAACGAATTTATAAACACATTTGGTGTTTCCATCTTCAGCATAATAAGCTATCAAAGAATCTGGCTTGAACGTGACATTTTCATGTGACATTCTCCCCATGGCCCAAAGCTTTTCTTTCTTATTGTTGCCATATTCTTTTACTTCTTTTGTGAATGGGTCTATTTCTACAAGCCAACCAATATCAGTGTAACCATCTGCATTGGCATCTCCTCCTGTAGTAGATTCTTCGGCAGTTACCATAGTACCCCAGGGAGTTATTCCTCCTGAGCAATTTCTTGTAGTTGATACCAAATCAGAGGTATAAAAATTGACCGCCTGAATGGTGTCAATTTGCCATAGCTTGGCTATAGAATCGTACCGTACATCTACTATGGTAACACCTCCTGGTGTAGTTTCATGGTTTACTGTAATTACCCCTTCAGTACTGCTTCCATTCCTACCTACGAATGCTGCAAAATCATTATTTCCCGGCACCGTAATAAAAGGGATGCCTGATTTTGTTTTGGTGTAGCTATTTCCTTGCTCTAATATTTTTTGGAAGCGGTGAGTAGAAGGAATGTTTAAATTCGGATTCTGTGCCATAGGGAGCAGAGAGGTAAAGCAACCTATGTGTGTATCCGTTGGTCCTGTACAGCCACCAGCCACTGGAGGCGGAATTGGAGGCGTTACTATCTCCATATCAAAAGTCATGTCTGAACTGGTGCCGTCTCGTTGGTGTACACGCACTGCCACTGTATTATCACCAGCAAGAAAAAGGCTCTTAGGTGTTGGAAATACGTAATAAATATTTTCATCCGCTCCTGCAATAATGGAAGATGCCCAAGTAGTATCTGCAATAGGCCCATTGGGCAAATTCGTTCTTACTACTTCCACACCATTAAGGTACACTATTGCGCCATCGTCTCTTCTTATGTTGATATTTAGGGTATCCGGTAGTGTGGTGAAATTATTGATGTTGAATACCTTTCTAAACCAAGTGGTGATGTATTTATTGGATGCATTTGGACCAAATCCTACCAAAGTAGACACAGGGTCGCCATATCCTAATACGCCAGGGCCATACTCCCAGCTACTGTCATCAAATCCTACCGAATTCCATGAAGAATCTACAGATCCTTTGTCCCAATAGCTCCAAAGTGAGTTCTTGGTCATTGGAAATCCTGAAGTAGGACGGGGTGGCTTTTTGCCAAAAACTTCTAGATCAAAACTAATATCCGAACTGGAAACTGCATCTTGGTGAACAGATACTGCTAGTACATTCAATCCATTGATCAATAATGAGGCGGGAAATCCAAACCTGAAGTAGGTGTTTTCTGCTGCTCCTCCCACTGTACTGGCAGCCAAAGAACTGTACGAAACGGGACCTGTAGGCATATTGCTTCTAAAAATTTCACTACCATTGAGATAAACTACCGCACCATCGTCTCTCAGCAAATTAAAAATGATAGAGTCCAATGGGTTGGCTGAAGAAAACTGATAGACGAATTTATGTCTGAAATAATAAGAAGGCCATTTGTTAGCACTGTTTCCACCAAAAGGCAATACCGTAGCTTCATCTCCATCTCCATAACCTAATTGTGCAGGACCAAACGCCCAAGTAGAATCGTTAAACGTGGGAGAAGTCCAGTTTGAAGCAGGTGCCACACTATCAGCCCAAAAGGCCCATGTGCTACCTTTTACCACAGGAAAAACACCAATTGGAGCCACTGGATTAGGTACTCCTAAATATTCAACAATGAGTTCAGGAGCGTAATTGAGATTACCGTGACCTGCCGCACCTTCATATGACTCTGCTGCTCTTGTGCCAGTACCTGTCATGTAGAATGCCATAGAGTTTCCTGTTGTCCATCCGGTTTGATTCACCAGTGCTTGCACCAATTGCTTGATATCAGGTGATTTTTGAGCAGGTCCCCTTGTTCCTGTGGAACCGCCTGCCCAAGAGGCTACAGTCCATACTACGCTATCTGCGATTTTAGCTCGGTTGGCCAGCTCAAAATTAGCTGCGGAATAAGTGTTTGGATTAAGAGAACTCTCAGCCTTAATCACTTGCACGCAGGGGTCAGCTGATTTGGACTGATCATAGGTGAATTGAATATAAGCTGCAGAAATAGTTGCGCCTTGAGGAATATTAATGTCAGTGAAGCGCATGCCAATAATTTGATTGGTAGCAGCATTATTGGGTGATTCGTCTCCAAACTCCAAATCACTGGATCCTATATCAGCCACACCAGTATTGGTACGCTCCTCCATATCATCAGTAGCACTATTTACAAAAAAGGAAGTACTTAAATTTAGGTAGTATGAAACTACCAACAATGGAGCTTGAGAAGGGCTTCCATCATGGGCTTCTGCTGTTCTAGTACCACTGCCTGTAAAGAAAAAAGACATAGATTGTCCGGCATTCCAACCGTTTCTGTTTACGATTTGCTGCACCAGACTTGCAATATTTGAGGTAGTCTGATTAGGGCCTGATTCTCCTACAACCGTCCAATTGGTGGCAGGTATCCATGTCACTGAGTCTTGAAGCTTGGCTCTGTTTTGTAAGTCAAACCCTACCCCGTTAAATGCCAAAGGGTTATCAGCATCCTGCACTTTTATTTGTAAAGTACATGGGCTGAGGTTCTTAGTTTCATCTGTTGTGAATTGAATGTAGGCATTGGTGATCACCGCATTTTTCGGAATGTTTAAATCTGTAAACCTCAGTCCAATTATTTGTAAGGAACTTGGGTTGGTGGTGCTTTCTTGCACCAGTTCAAGATCAGAAGAGCCGATGTCAGCAGCTCCTGTGCTTATTCGCTCCTCCATGTCGTTGTTGTTGGCGTTGATTCTCCGGCTAATTGTCACCTGAGCTACGGTCTGATATCCCATAAGGAATATTAGAAGTAATAATAAATTTTGTTTGAGTAGTTGGAAATACATGATAGGCAGTGGATTTAAATAAGTTTACACAAACATACCTATGTAAGGTTTGAACCTGATCTTTAGCCAGTTATGCTTTTGTTACCATTTTTGTCTAATATTAATTAATAGAGAAATGGCAAATTTTAAACTCGATAACTACCTATAAATCAGTTTACTAGATTTTAAATTGTAGAATCTTATTTCAAACTCCTTCTCTATATCCTACCCAAGTAAAACGCTTGCTTACAAAATCACTGTTTGTAAATGAAGCATTTGCGGCAGGATTTCCTCCAGTGCCATGAAAATCGGAAAATGCTGCATTCTGATTTACATAAACTCCTCCAAGCAAATTGAAGGATAGGGTGGTGGCAGCTTCTCCCATAGCTTCTATGATGGCCTCTTTGGTATCCTCATCAGTGGCATAGGCACCACAGGATAAGGCTCCGTGGGTCATAGCCATCTCTTTGGCCAAATAGATAGATTCTTGGGTGTCTTTGGTTTTGATTAGAAATACAATGGGCCCAAAGCATTCTTTGGCAAACTGATCTTTTTGATTGGAATCCATTTCAAGCACCATAGGAGTGGCCATGCGCGCTTCCGGAAACTGTGGATGAACTATGCTAACGGATTCCAACAGTACCTTCTTCCCTAGAGATTTACTTTGTTTAATCCTATCCTGAGTGTCTGGATTTTGAATAGCTCCTAATACATAAGGCCCTGCTTTAGGATTTTCATATAGGTTCTTTATCGATTGGCAAAACCTAGTAGCCACTTCATCAAATCCCACTTTACCCTCTGGAGTTTTTACCCCTTCTGAAGGAATGTAAATGTTTTGTGGGGCTGTGCACATTTGCCCTGAATACAAGCTCACAGAGAAAGCTAGGTTATTCAATGCCTTGTCTAGGTCGGTGGTACTGTCCAATAAGATGGAATTTACCCCTGTTTTCTCAGTGAAAACAATTTTGTTGTTTAAGCCTTCTAGGTAATTTCCAAAAGCTGCATTTCCTGTGAAGTCTATAATTTTTACTTCAGAATGCTCAGCCAAATCCTTAGTAATAAGTTTACTCGGGGTGTCAACACCTAATTGAACAATAGTTTTAGGCAATCCATTTGCATGGAAAGCTTCTTGTAAACATTCCACAAATATGGCAATGGGTAACACGGCCATAGGATGAGGCTTTACAATCACTGAATTGCCTGTGATAAGTCCAGCATATATACCGGGCACGGAATTCCAAGTAGGGAAAGTAGAGCAGCCAATTACCAGATTGATACCTTTTGGAATGGCTCTCCAATGCTTATTCAATTGAAGATTAACTTTCCCTGCAGGTTTGTCCCAAAGTACATGCTCTGGCACAGCTGTCAACGTTTCATAACCCATGGCTATCGCTTCTAGGGCTCTATCTGCTGCATGTGGTCCAGAAGCTTGAAATGCCATCATATATCCTTGACCCGTGGTATGCATGGTAGCATAAGCTATTTCAAAAAATCGCTTCTTGGCAAGCTCCAAACTTTCAATCAATAAGGCTGCGCGGTCGCTCACTTTTATCTTTTTCCATACAGAAAATGCTGCTTTGCCTTCTTGAATCAAAACCTCAGTTGAAAATACTGGATAGCTAATCCCAAGAGCCTTTCCGGTATACGGACTGATCTCTGCGCCTGCCCACGATTCGGCTCCTTTTGATTCTAAGGCATCATATTTTTGACCAAATTTTACTTCAAATGCTTTTAGGCCGTCAGCATCGGCAGTTTCACCATAAATGGCAGGAGAAGGATGTTCAGGATATTGGGCAAAAAAACCACGTTCATGATTGGCTTTGATGGCATTGTGCAGAATTTGCTCGTATTTTTTGAATAGCTCCATGTCTTGTTCAGTTTACTGGCGAAGTAAGGCAAGCCATTTCATTTATGCAAAAAGGCAGAGAAATAGCTTCCCTGCCTTTTTAATTTTTTGAATGTATTGAAGCTATTTGCTGATAGGCTTCGCAATCTCTGCTACTACCGATTTGCCTCTTATGCTGCTTTGAGTCATTATTTCTGCTACTTGTTTAGCCGCATTTTTAGGCACCTCTACAAATGAAAAGTTCTCATGAATTTCAATATGGCCGATCTGATCACCACTCAATCCAGTTTCTCCTGCTATGGCTCCCACCAAGTCTCCAGGTCTAATATTGGCTGATTTACCCAAATTGATAAATATTTTGCTCATGCCCACACTGCTTCTTGGAGCTTGTTCACCTTTAGGTTTAAAACTTCTTTCACTTCTCTCGCCTCTATCACGGCTACCACTATTTCTTCCTTCAGAAAAGCTCCTGCTGTTTCTTTCTCTAGAGCCACCTCTTTCTCTATCCCTACTTCTACCTCTATCCTGATCTCTGTCTCCTTTTCTGTCTGGCATACTGAAGTTGCTCACCGATGCTTCATTGCCTGGCAAGTCACCAAAATGCATCTTGATCATAGCTGCAAGCGCCATAGTAGCAGAAAGAGTTTCATCTTGAAGTTGCTCCGCCATTTGTATGTAGTCCTGAATACGTTCATGGCTCAATTGCTTGAAAATTTCATTTTTCAGATTTTTCTGTCTGATTAGCAGCAATTGCTGAGTGTCTGGAATTTCACCGGGAATCACAGGAGCCTTTGTATACTTCACAATAGATTCCATGGTGCGTAAATTGTCTCTATTGGAGCAGAAAGTAAAAGAAAGCCCAGACTTACCTGCTCTGCCAGTTCGGCCAATTCTGTGGACATAAGCTTCTTCATTGTTGGGTGTATCATAGTTGAATACTGCCTCTACATTGTCCACATCGATACCTCTGGCAGCTACATCGGTTGCTACTAAAATACTTCCTTTGCCTTTTTTAAACTTGTTTAAAACCATGGTACGCTGGTTTTGCCTTAAGTCACCGTGAAGCGCCTCTGCATCAAACCCTCTTTCATTTAGTTTTTCGGTAAGCTCATCTACCATAGATTTGGTATTGCAGAAAACCATGATCTGTTTTAGATCATACACTTCAA
>DAINOB010000073.1:0-9396 GCA_036735585.1 Cytophagales bacterium
TTTAAAGCGAGACTTCTTCCAAAGGTCAACATATCGTTCCCCATCACCGACAACAATGTATTGTATTTCAATTATGGCCATTCTATGCGCATTGCCCATCCAAGGTTTGTCTATCAGGGTTTAGATCCTGTATTTCAAGACCGATCTTTCCTATCTAATTTGGGCAATCCAGACATAGACCCTGAGGTGTCTGTTGCGTATGAATTGGGATACAAAACACAAGTTACACGTGATCTTGCCATCACTTTTACCGCCTTCTACAAGGATATGTTTGACTACATCGTTTCACGAAGAATCATCATTGCCGATCAGACTGGAAGGTTTGTAGAGAAAACCTTCTTTATCAATCAAGATTACGCTCGTATCAGAGGAGTAGAGCTTGGGTTCAATCAGCGAATTGCGAAAATCTTCCGAATAAGTGCCAGCTTTTCCTATCAGGCAGCTACTGGAAAGTCTAATACTGCGGCTGAGTCAGCTTTACAAATCAGACAATTGGGTTTTGTAAACGCCACTACCGAACAGTTTTTGGCTTGGGATAGACCTTTTGAAGCCAAAGGTGGAGTTACCTTCCTACCAGATTCCAGTGTGCGAATCGGGAAATTTAACTTGAGAAGATTCAGGATGTTCGTGTTCAATAATTGGAGAAGTGGACTAAGATATACCCCACATGAGCAAACGGGAGTGGCTGACAACGGAAGACCTATTTACCAACCTATTCAAGATCAGCCTTTTGGCAAGGTAGGATCTAATTGGTTTTGGACAGACTTGCGAATCACCTATGATGTGCCTATGCGCGGAAGAAAAGTCTTGAGCTTTAGCTTTGAAGTCAGAAATCTTTTCAATTGGAAAAATGCTCAGATTGTAAATCCTGTCACAGGCAGAGGATATGAATTGGGCGATCCGTTGCCTATTGACGATCGAGATCCTATCTATGTAGATCCTCAAAACAATGGCACTCCACCATTCAATCCCGCACGATACTTAAACCCAAGGCAAACCATGTTTGGCGTTGCATTCCAGTTTTAAACTATGGTCATCATTCGAAAAATAGTCTTGTTTTTGGCCTTCATGCATGGGAGTGTTCTTAGTCATGCACAGTTGTTCCCTAACCTAGGCGGCCAAAGGGTAGGTATCTCAGCAATTTCATTCCTTAATAATGACATCAGCCCTAGATCTATCGGTATGGCTGGGTACAACATTACCTTAGGTATGGATGGATACAGCATGTTTACCAATCCTGCGGCTATGGCAGATGCTACGGCTCCTGTTGTAGCGGCATCTAATCTTCAAATGCTTAGAGATATTCAGAATACCTATGTCAGCACTTTGATTCCGGTGACAAAAGAAGGTGTCTTAGGTGTCTCGGTTCAGAACCTGAGTACTGGAAGAATGGAAACTAGAACTGAATTTCAACCCAATGGCACAGGGCAATTTTTTTATGTGGCAAACACTGCTATTGGGTTGGGTTATGCCAAGAGGCTTTCCAGAATGTTCAGCTTTGGTGTCAATGTAAAGTATGTCTATGAGCAATTGGCAGATTTTACAGCACATACTGCTGTTACCGATCTGGGCTTCCTTTACCAGACAGATTATAAGGAATTGAAATTTGCTGCCTTTGTTCAAAATTTTGGTTTCAATTCATCGCTTTCGGGCAATAGACAAGAAATACCTGTTACCTATAACCGAAGAAATTTTTCTTTAGAGAACAATCCTGCAGCTACTGTTTTTAAGTTTGGTGCCTCCATCGTTCCCTATCGTGACGAGCGCCACAGCATCATGACAGGTTTACAACTCAACCATCCAAATGATGATGCCGAGAATCTGCGATTTGGTGTTGAATATGCGTATTATGATATTTTGTATCTAAGAACTGGAATCAAAGCCAATGTTTTGGGGGAGCGTTTTCCCACCGGAGGTTTAGGGCTCAAGGTCCCTTTTGGCAGACATCAAATCATAATTGATTATGGCGCAAATCCTACTGTGTATTTGGGCGTACAACATTGTTTAGGCATTACCTTTAAATTCAACCAAGATGAGAGAGAGTAGTTTTTTTAGAAAATTAGGAACTCTTGGTTTAATAGGGGTTACTTGTTTAGCCTTTCTAACTTCCTGTGAGGGATTTTTTGGCAAGAAAATAACTACTGACTTCTTGGGAGTTCCCGTATTTGAGGTTCGTCCTGTTGCTTACATTCCCATACAACCTACACTTACAGGTTTTGCAAAGCCCACCGATGTGCTTGCTGGGTTTGACGAATTGATTTATGTGGTGGATGAGGGCACAGAGCAGGTGATTGCCTATGATGAATCTTATAGGGAATTGGGTCGCTTGCGTATACAAGGTGCCAAAGCAGTAGCTCAGGATTTGCGTCTTGATCTATTGGTTTTGGGAAGTGTGGATACCACCATCAACAACGTCACGTATCGATTGAATGCGATTTACAGAATCGATCTTAAAAATGGGGTGAACTACGGCATTCGCTATGCAAAGATTAAAAAGCTTATTGTACATCCATTTTACTTTACGGCCAATTTGAGCAAGGGGCCATTGCTCGAGCAGGTTGTTTTCAATCGTATTGCGGTGATGGCAGATAACTTTTATTATGTGACGAGGAATGGACCTATCAATATCACTACACAGTTTGGAGGACCTGACGATGGGGTAATCCTATTCGATGATGAAGATCGTTATCGATCCAATATTGAAATATTTTCTCAGGAGTTTGGCAACATCAGAGATTACTTTAAAAAACCCTTTGGTATCAAGACCTTTGTCAATCCACCTCAACGAGTGAATCCTAGTATCTCCAAAGACTTTTTTGTCACCTCACTAGGAGATGGGGTTGCTTTACGCACCCAATTGATCGGTTATACTGAGACAGAAGATCAAGCTTTTTACTCAGTGAGGATTTTAGGAGTTGGAGACACCACACGCTCCACCCGATTTTTATATGATCCCTTGCGTTTTGGGCGACCCACAGGATTGGCACTTACTGGAGATGGAACAAATTACCTATTCGTCTTAGATTCAGAAAAAGATTCCTTGTTTCAATTCACCAACCAAGGGGCTGAGGGTGTTGTGCCTCCTCCAGGATCACTGGAGACCAGAAACATTATTGCGTCATTTGGTGGCCGAGGGTCAAATCTGAATGAGTTTAGAAATCCTCAGGCAATAGCCTACTCTAGAAGGATTGTGATGGTGGCAGATACTGACAATCAACGGGTATTGTTGTTTCGGTTATCTACTGATTTTCAATAGTTTTATCAAGCGGGCAATACGCTCTTTTATCCTTTAGTCTATTTATTTTATTCTGCATGCCGAACAACCTTTGGCTAAGTGCAGGTATATGTACTAACATTGCCCTTCCAATAGTAAGATCACCAAATAATATTATGTTTAAATCAATCATATCAGGAGTAGGGCACTATACACCGCCAAACGTAGTAACCAATGATGATCTCTCTCAGTTGATGGATACCAACGATGCATGGATTCAAGAACGGACCGGCATTAAAGAGAGAAGATTTGTAGAAAGAGGTTCTGAGGATACTGTTTCTGTAATGGGCACAAAAGCTGCCCGCAAGGCTATTGAAATGGCGGGACTTAGTCCTGACGATATAGATTTCATTGTATTTGCTACCCTAAGTCCAGATTATTATTTTCCTGGTCCTGGTGTAATGGTACAGGAGCAGTTAGGCATCAAGGAAATCGGTGCCTTAGACGTTAGAAACCAATGTAGCGGATTTGTATATGCTGTTTCTGTGGCGGACCAATTTATCCGCACAGGTATGTACAGACACATTTTGGTAATTGGCTCAGAGATACACAGTGCTGGATTAGACATTTCTGATAGGGGAAGAGGGGTATCGGTAATCTTTGGAGATGGAGCAGGTGCTGTAGTGATGAGCGCATCTAGCCCTGAATTGGCAAGGGGAGTGCTTTCAACGCATTTGCATAGCGAGGGAAAGCATGCAAAGGAATTGGCCTTACTATCACCTAACACCTTGGATTGGATACCGGAAATCATGAAGCGAAACGATCCCAATGATGAAAGCTATTATCCTTATATGAATGGGAATTTTGTATTCAAACATGCAGTCACTCGTTTTGCAGAAGTGATTATGGAAGCATTACATGCCAACAACTTGAAAATAGAAGACATAAATATGTTGATTCCTCATCAAGCGAACCTTCGAATCAGTCAATTCATTCAGCAGAAACTTGGTTTGGATGATAGCAAAGTGTACAACAACATTATGCGTTATGGAAACACTACTGCAGCTTCTATTCCTATAGCTTTAAGTGAGGCATTCTCAGAAGGTCGTATCCAAAAGGGCGACTTGGTTTGCTTTGCAGCTTTTGGTTCAGGATTTACTTGGGCCTCAGCACTCATACGCTGGTAGTTTAATTTTTATTGAAAATTAAAAAGGGAGTATGACGGATAATACCGATCGAAAATCTTGGATTGACAGATTTCTATACCTCATAGAAAAAGTAGGCAATGCTTTGCCCCATCCTGCTACACTTTTTGCGGGCTTTGCATTGCTGGTGATCTTGCTATCAGGATTTTTTAGTTTGTTTGATTTGGAGGTCACACACCCTGGCACCGGAGCAGTTATTCGTCCATTTAACTTGTTATCGGTTGAAGGTTTGCATATGATTATCACCAAAATGGTGGTCAACTTTACAGGTTTTGCTCCTCTAGGAACAGTGTTGGTGGCTTTATTGGGTATAGGAATAGCCGAAGGCAGCGGATTGATCGGAACGCTTCTTCGAAAATTGGTTTTATCCTCGCCTCCCAAGCTACTTACTTTTGTAATTGTGCTCTCTGGAGTTATCAGCAATACAGCAAGCGAAGTAGGCTATGTATTGTTGGTGCCATTGGCCGCTGTGATTTTCTTAGCTGCGGGTAGGCATCCTTTGGCAGGTCTTGCCGCTGCTTTTGCTGGCGTATCAGGAGGGTACAGTGCCAATTTCTTTTTGGGCACTATTGATCCACTTCTGGCAGGTTTGTCAACAGAGGCTGCCAGAATCATCAACCCTGAATACAGCGTAAATCCAGCTGCTAATTACTACTTCATGTTTGTATCTACCTTGCTGATAGCGGCAGCGGGTACTTGGGTTACTGAACGCATTGTCATACCAAGGCTTGGACCCTACGTGGGTGATGCCAAGCCAGAAGAAATTAGAGGCCTTACCAATGAAGAAAAAAAAGGCTTATACTATGCAGGTCTTGTGGGATTGGCTTTTGCACTTATTCTACTTTACTCAGCTTTGCCTAAAGATTCTATCATTCCGGGTGCAGGTTTTTTAAGAGATCCTGAAACGGGCGATTTGTTGCATTCTCCATTTATGTCGGGAATAGTTGCCTTTATTTTTTTAGGAGCAGGAGCCTGTGGGATAGCTTATGGGGTAGGTGCAAATACCATCAAAAACGACAGCGATGTAATGAAAGGCATGTCTAAATCGATGGAGACATTGGGTAGTTACATTGTCTTGGTATTCTTTGCTGCCCAGTTTGTAGCTTATTTTAATTGGACCAATTTAGGACTTATCCTAGCTATTAAAGGTGCTGGCGTTTTACAAGCTGCCAATTTGGGCTCTATACCTTTAATGCTTTCATTTATTTTGATTTCAGCAGCCATCAATTTGATTATGGGAAGTGCATCTGCCAAATGGGCAATCATGGCTCCAGTATTTATACCCATGTTTATGCTTTTAGGCTATTCTCCAGAATTGACGCAATGCGCTTATCGAATTGGAGACAGCGTAACGAACATCATTTCACCTATGATGTCATACTTTGCGTTGATTGTAGCATTTATTCAGCGATATGATAGTAAAGCCGGTATAGGAACAGTCATTTCCACTATGTTGCCCTATTCATTTGCCTTTTTGTTGGTGTGGACTGTGGTTTTCATTATTTGGCTATTATTGGGCCTCCCCATCGGACCAGGAGCACCCCTAGAATATATTCCCTAAACTTATTCCTAACGTATGGCGTTATTCAACTACTTAGAAAAATGGATAAGCCATCTACAGTCACAAGCCAAGGATCGCCACTATGGCTCAAAAAGATAGAAGTGTTACATCCTTATCAGATGCTGCTTTATCTATCTATGTTTGGCTCACTCCTTATTTTTGTATTTCTGCTTTTTTCTTGGAGCAAAGCATTTGATACTCTGCCTTCAGGCTACTTCAAATTGCCAGCATCCATGTATTTGAATACATTTTTGCTCCTTACTACTTTCCCACTATCACTTACACTCAAGAGTCATTTTTCATTTGAAAACTTAAAGCAACTCAAGTTAAGTATTCATGGGTTGCTCTACGTGCTGGTAGTGTTTACCTCCATCCAGTTTTTTTCTTGGAAGCTACTCGCCTCTGAAGGTATAATATTTACTGGTCATGCCGCTGATGGGTATTTGTATGTTATCTCTGGTGCACACTTATTACACCTTTTTGGTGGCATTGTATTGCTTTTATTTGCTGCTTTTAGGATAGAGAAAGCCCTGAAAGATCCAGTCAGTACTCTCATTTATACCACGGATGCCTTTGAAAAGCTTAGACTTAGGCTTGTATCCCTGTATTTACACTTTTTAGATTTTGGCTGGATACTTATTTTAGTTAGCCTTCATTATTTCAGCATCAACTGAGTTATTCTATAATAATCACAGTCGTTTTATTCTTTCTTCCCTTCTGCAATACAGCCGTTTTTGTTCCCCCATCGCTGTTATCAGCAGCACCCTTGCTCACATCCAAATGGTAGGAAATGGTCTTCAATTGATCGAAGATCACTATTCCTTTTTCATTGGTCATTCTTTTAGATGCCTCATTGCTTCTATCGAGAAAATCTTTCTCTGTTTCGTAAAGGATTACTTCAGCATCAGCCACCAGATTACCAGTAGTATTTCTCACGGTTACCTCTAGTTTAGTATCTAGTAGCTGAGAAGGCATCATAATAAAACTGCTGAACAACACCCAGGAAGCTAGAAAGCCCATCATTCGGTTTGATTGTAACATAGTTTGAATGTTTAAATTTTGAATAAGGCGCAAGATAGTAACTATATTTGCACGTTTTTTCTACTGATATGTCTGTAAAATCATTTGACAAGAAGTCCTTATTGCAAGAGTGCATCCTAATGCAGCAAAAAATAGTTGACAATGCGCACAAAGCCATGAAAGATGCCCAAGAAAGTGCAAACGAGGGAGAAGGAGGAATGGAAGAGAAATTTGAATCTTTCAGAGAGCAGATGCATCAGGATAGAGATATGTTTGCTCGACAGCTAGATGAAGCTGTTTCTTCTCTGGCTTTACTTAAAAAAGTAGATGTCAATAAAGAGGTTACATCTGTATCTTTTGGAGCTGTGGTAGTCACAGAACACCAGAAATTTTTTGTGAACATCAGTTTAGGTCAATTGGTCTTTAATGGAGAGACCATTTTTGCCATTTCTCCGCAAACCCCTATTTATCAGGCTATGGCAGGAAAAAAAGTAGGCGAGACGTTTGATTTCAGAGACCGCAAAGTAAAAATTCTTGAATTATTCTGAAGCTTTATGAAATTTCGTTTCTTTGACCTTTATTTACAACCGTTTTAAATCACCAACGAATATTCTCTATGTTCTTATCCAATCTGTTTGAAAGTAGTGCAAAGAAAAAAGTAAAAAGCCACTTGACCAATCTTGCGGCTCTTGCTAAGAGTGATGGTTCTTTACATGCTAAGGAAAAAGAATTCTTAGAAAAGCTTGCAAGTAGAAATGGAATAGATAAATCCTATTTGAATGATCTTATCAATGGTTCGAAAAGCCATCAACTCGTAATTCCTGATAATAACTCAGAGCGCTTCGACCAAATTTTTGATTTGGTTCAAATGATGCTTGCAGATGGTATATTGGATGAAAGTGAAATGGAGCTTTGCCAGCAGATTGCAGTAAAGTTTGGAATTCGTAAGCCAGCATCAGGAATACTTATTCGCAAGATCGCTGCAGGTATTAAAGAAGGCAAATCGCAGCAAACTGTGAAAGCGGAAGTGATCGGATTTTTGTAAAAACCTTCAATCAAATACCCTCTAGGAGTCTATTTAGATCTTTTTGCATAAGATTAAAATGCTCCTCTACATTTTTAAGAAATACATCGTTTAAAAGTTTGGGAATTTCGGATTCACTTACTTCATACTCTGGAAGCTTATAGGTTTGCTCGAGCATACCTTTCTCAATTTTGATTACATATTTGGCATTCCATGAAAATATGGTAATCTTAAAGGATGGATGAGGTATATCACCAATTACACGCATAAATGATTTTCGCTTACTTTATTTGAGAGGTCAAGTTATTATCTTTGACTCAAACAATAAACCTTTAAAACACAAACCACTATGTCAGAAGCTAAAAAGAACAACAGTACCATTTATTTGATCGTAATCGCCTTATTGGTGGTGGTGATTGCCTATTTGCTTTACAACCAGAATAAGCAAACCCAGACCATTGAGCAGCAAGAAGATACCATTGCAGTTCAAGACGCTGATATCACTCGTAAAGCACAAGAACTGGACGAACTGAGACTTGAGTATGCTCGTGTAATGGAAGAAAGAACCCTTTTGGGGTTGTCAAACGACTCATTGAATGAGCAAGTATCAAAATTGGATCAGACTATTAGAGAATTGAGAAGAACTGGTAGTATCAATGCTCAAAAACGTAAGGAACTGGAAGATTTAGTTGTCTCTCTAAGGTCTGATATAGCGCAAAAAGATGCGGAGATTGCGGTTCTCAAACAGCAAGTAGACTCTCTTGGTCAGGCCAATCAGTCACTTCAATCAGAGAATCAAGAGATGGGATCTGAAATACAAACCCTCAAAACCACTGAGCAGCGTTTGTCAGAGAAAGTAGCTATTGCTTCTAGATTAAAAGTTGAAAACCTTAAAATGTTTGCGATTAATGCCAAGGGTAAGGAAAGAGATGGCAATGAACACCGATCGAAAAACATAGAGAAGATTAAGTTACTTTTTAATTTGGGCCAAAATGATGTAGCCGAAAAGAATACCAAAGAGGTTTATCTTAAAGTAACTGACCCTTCAGGTACTGTGCTTTATGACCTATCTTCAGGTGGTGGCATCTTTAATTTTAATGGAGAAAAATCATTCTATACCTCACGTAACGAGATCGCGTTTGATAATTCAAACCAGCAAGTAGAGTTTATCTATACCAAGGGGATTCCTTTTATTCAAGGAAACCATTTATTTGAACTCTTTTGTGAAGGCTACAAAATAGGTGAGTCTACATTAATCGTTAAGTAATAAAGAGGAAATAGGTAGAAGGAGGGGAGAAATCCCCTCTTTTTTATGCCGCTCTAAGTTTACTAAAGCCTGATTTTTCAAACTTCTCTCTCACATAGTCTAAAT
>DAINOB010000074.1:0-9329 GCA_036735585.1 Cytophagales bacterium
TGGGGTTCCTATTTCTGGAACCACACAGTCTGTCAATGCCATAACACTCGATGAAGTAAAAGCTTTTTACAATGATTTTTACAGTCCTAGCCAAGCTCAAATGGTAATCGTAGGGGCCATAGAGGCACCTCAAATACCGAGTGCTTTAGGATTCTTAGACAAATGGAAAAGCAAAACGTACGTGATACCTTCTTTACCTCAAGAGCGTTTTAACGATGTCACCAGATTATTTTTGGTTGACAAAGAAAAGGCACCTCAATCTGAGATTAGGATAGGCTATATGTCACTACCTTATGATGCCACAGGTAATTTTTACAGAGCCACACTGATGAATTACAATCTTGGTGGGGCTTTTAATAGTCGAATAAATTTAAATCTAAGAGAAGATAAAGGCTGGACTTATGGTGCACGTTCATTTTTTAGTGGCACGGAGGATAAAGGCCCTTTCACTGCTTCGGCCAGTGTAAAGGGTGATGCTACTGACTCCTCCATCATAGAGTTTATGAAAGAGATTCAAAACTTTAAGGACAAAGGACTTACGTCAGATGAACTAACATTTATGAAATCTGCTATTGGGCAAAGCGAAGCTAGAAATTATGAAACACCTTTGCAGAAAGCAGGCTTTTTAAGAAGAATATTGCAGTACAATCTTTCTGAGAACTTTACTACAGAGCAAAATGATATTCTTCAGAAAATTAACCAGTCAGACTTAAATCTCGTGGCAAAACGATATCTACAACCTGAAAAGGCATACATCCTAGTGGTAGGTGATAAAGCGAGCTTGCTTCCAGGTCTATTAAAACTTGGCTATCCTATGGTTGAAATGGATAAGGATGGTAAGATTTTAGGGGGAATACCTGCAGCAGGACAGCAAATGCTGCAAGAGTCTGCTGAGCCTGCTTATAAGGATGAACAGCCAATGATGTCACCCGCCAAAGATGTGCCTTTAGATGTGGCCGAACCATCAAAAAACAAGGGTAAGAAGCCTTCTAAAAAGAAGCCATGAAGAGTTAATTATTCAGTGATCAATCAAATCGATTGATCACCGAATTTACAAGGGAATGTTTCCGTGCTTTTTTCTTGGAAGGTTTGCTACTTTATTCTCAAGCATTTTAAAAGCCACGATTAGCTTTTTCCGGGTTTCCGAAGGCATAATCACTTCATCTACATAACCTCTGTGTGCTGCCCTGTATGGATTTGCAAATTTGCGGGTATACTCTTCTATTTTTTCGTTTAGCTTTTCTTCGGGATTTTCTGCTTCAGAAATTTCTTTCTTGAAAATAATTTCTGCTGCACCTTTGGCTCCCATTACTGCAATTTCTGAGGTAGGCCAAGCATAGTTCATATCTGCACCAATATGTTTTGAGTTCATAACATCATAAGCCCCACCATAGGCTTTGCGTGTAATGACAGTGATGCGTGGCACTGTAGCTTCGCAAAAGGCGTATAGCAACTTTGCTCCATTGGTGATAATACCATTCCATTCTTGATCTGTGCCAGGGAGGAAACCAGGAACATCTTCTAGCACCAAAAGGGGCACATTAAAGGAATCACAAAAACGTACGAAACGACCAGCTTTGGTGCTTGCATTGATGTCAAGAACTCCGGCCAACACAGCAGGCTGATTCGCAACAATACCGATGGATCTCCCTGCAATTCTGGCAAAACCTACCACAATATTTTCTGCAAAATCTTTATGAACCTCAAAGAAGCTTTCATGATCTACCAAAGCATAGATAACTTCTCGCATATCATAAGGATGATTTGGATTTTCTGGGATAATGGTATCCAACAGTGGCCTCAATTCATTGCCTTGGGACTGATAGGGGTATATGGGTGCTTGTTCCTCACAGTTTTGTGGAATGTAGCTGAGAAGTTTTTTAATGTTATCAATACAAATGGCCTCATTGCTGCAGGCGAAATGTGTAACTCCGCTTTTTGAAGCATGGGTAGAAGCGCCACCAAGATCTTCAGAGCTTACATCTTCATGTGTCACAGTTTTCACTACATGCGGCCCAGTGACAAACATGTATGAAGTGTTTTCAACCATCAATACAAAGTCTGTAATTGCAGGGGAATATACAGCACCTCCTGCGCATGGACCCATAATGGCTGATATCTGTGGAATGACTCCCGATGCCATGGTATTGCGATAAAAAATATCAGCATATCCAGCCAAAGAAAGCACCCCTTCTTGTATTCGAGCACCTCCGCTGTCATTAAGACCAATGACAGGTGCACCATTTTGCATGGCTAAATCCATAACTCTACAGATCTTTTGAGCATTGGTTTCGCTTAAAGATCCACCAAACACCGTAAAATCCTGTGAAAAAACATAGACCAATCTCCCGCTGATTGTTCCATAGCCTGTGATCACTCCATCACCTAGAAAGTGCTCTTTGTCCATTCCAAAATCTTTGGCGCGGTGCATCACAAACTTCCCAGTTTCTTCAAAAGAGCCTTCATCTAGCAATAGCTCTATGCGTTCTCTTGCACTTAGTTTGCCTTTTTTATGCTGTACATCAATCCGGTTTTGCCCTCCGCCTAACAAGGCTTCCGAATTTTTTTGAGCTAATTGATCGAATTTATTTTGGTGGGGCGTATCAGATGGAGTCATGAAAAGAATTTAATAGATAAGGGTTCAAATATATAACAGACAAGTTGCATTCAAAGACCAAGCATTACTGTTAAAGCTTCTGCATCTTCACGCATTAATGGGAAGAAATGATCACCATCCCAGCTGATGCTTACTTCCTTCTCTTTAGAATGATCTTCGGCTCTACTCATTAATGAGATAAGGGACCTGAGTATGGTCCAATCAAGATCTATTCTTGTATCCGTTTGAGCGTGCCAGTATAGCGCTTGCTGCGCAAAAACCGCTTCAAGCATACCTATAGTTTGGCCTTTTTTTATAAAAACTTGAAGAGGGGATTCCATATCAGCACTTTCTTTGATGCCTTGTAGAAGTTCTTGAATTTTCCAGGCATGGTCACTTTGTTCCAAGATATACCCTGTTCGTTGCATTCTATCATCTTGAATTGTTACTTCAAAACATGCAGAATTGCGGTTGGGGAATTGTTCGAGGTTAATGTCTTTCCAACCTAATAGCTGCTGGATAAGCGCAGGGTGAACTGTGCCTTTCCATTTCCAATCTTTTTCTTCAGGGATACCTGCTTCTATCCAATCTTGTGCATCTAGATGTTCTCTGTGTAAATAAGTGTATTCTACTGTCACCTCATTTGAATGCTGATCCATTTGCACTTTAAATTCGAAGGCATAGGGAGGAGGGCTATCCATATTGCAGCAGGATAAACTAAAAGTTTGCATTACTTATTGGTTTGAGCTTAAAAGGGTGCTGATCATTTTTAATCGGTCTATTTTACCAGATCCGGTGTATTCAAACTTTTCTAATCTTAGAATTTTTCCCGGTCGATGGATGCTTTTAAGATTACGAAAGGATTTATCAAAGATGGATTGGGTGGTTTGTTCATCCAAATCACTGGTAAAAGCCATGCAAAGCTGCTCCCCAAATTTAGGATGAGGACCGCCAAATAGAAAAAATTCTCCTTGCCAATTGGTAGACGCTAGAATTAGTTGTAATTCCTCCTCCAGACTATCTAAATGAATCTTCATACCACCAGAATTCACCACTCGATCATATCTACCTTTCCAAATAAATGACTTTTCACTGGTGAGCTCTACAAGGTCATTAGTCACCACACGATTTTGATAGCAAACATCACCTTCAATTACTAGACATCCTCGCTCATCTACACTGATGGTGTTGCCCGGCAAGATTTTAAAATCATCATCAGGATTTGGCCCATTCAGTCGTTTAAGGGCTATATGAGAACAAGTTTCTGTCATTCCATAGGTATGCCAAATGGGGATTTCAAGTGATTGTATTTGGCTAAAAAGAGCTGTAGAAATTGCGCTTCCGCCTAGCAAAATGCATCGAAGAAATGGACATTTTTTCTTAAAATTTACAACTCCTTCCTCTATTAAGATGGTCTCCAATTGTAAAGGTACCATAGCTGTCACAGATATGATGGATAGCCATTTCTGGTCTAATTGTTTGAGTGGATGAGCAGCAGGCTCCACAGCTAAAAATCTCATACCCAATTTTAAAGCTCTTACAATCATCATTTTGCCAGCCACAAATTGAGGATTAAGGCAGATCAAAGCTGTATCAGATGGCCCCCAACCCAGATAATTGATTGTAGCTAAAGCGCTGGCTTCCATTTTCCACCGCTCCATTTTTATAGGTTTAGGCAAACCTGTAGAACCCGAAGTGAGAAGCTGGAATGTGGATTGACCTTTCAGCCAATCATGTAAGAAGCTGAGAAAGTCTACTTCATACGTGTGCTGGGGTGGAATAGACAGCAAAAGCGTTTCGACTTCCTCTAAAAAAACCTTTTTGTTGTTGAGGAAAAAAAACTGTCCTGAGGGTATGGAAATCAAAGAGATTTAATGTCTTCGTTGAATCGCGCAATTAAGAATTCCTCACGTTCATCCATTCCACCACAGGCCATCGCTATTTTTTGCAAAACATTCACGTAGCGCTGTTTTAGTTCTGGTGTAACTTCTGTTTTATTCATTCTTAATATATGAAACACGTTGTTGTAGGCTTCCTTAATCGTTGGTCTTGTTTCTGAAGCAAGTATATCAAACCAATCGTTGGGAAGAATGGCATCATCACCAAACTCTTCGTGCATCACTTGCTTGAATGTTTCTATTTCTTTTCCTTGAATTCGCCCATCTGCTTTGGCAAGTGCATAGGCAAGTTCGGCAAATTCTCTGTATAGAAAATTGTTCATATATCGAGGATTAATGGCTTACAGCCGTTTTAGTTCGCTTTTGAATCTTTCAATAATAAAATCTTCGATTTCTTCCACTCCACCGAAAACTTCTGCCACACGCTGCAAGACAAATACGTATTTCTCAATTGTTTCATCTGTCAGTGAATCTTTGTTGAGTTTTAACACATGAATTACATTGGTAAACGCTTCATTGATTGGTGGAACTGTAGTACCTGACAATAAATCATATCTATCATCTGAGGGGAACCAGTCTTTTCCCATAAACTCCCTTCGCATTACGCGATTGAATTCCACTACCTCAAGAGGTTCTGTATTACCATCTGATCTTGCTATCGCAAAGGCAAGCTCCGCGAATTCCTGAAAAAAAAATCTCTCTGCAAACATGAACTTTGGTCATTAAAAGCGGCTTCAATATAAGTAATCACTTGAATTTATCATGTTGCCTTAAGCTCCAGCCATGATATAAGCATGTAAGTTTCAATTACGATTAGCTGTATTTTCAGAACAGTGGATGAAGAAACTTTTCTTAAACAATACTTGTGGTTAGAATTCGTTGAACTACCTTTGTTATTTAAACACATTCTAAATAACATGAACCTACATCGACCATTAGTTGCCTTTTTGTTTTTCATTGGGGTATACGCTTCTACTTCTGCACAATTCCGAAGGGATACCATCTCTTCCACTACTACTTGGGCGATTCAATTTACCAGTGAGGAGGTAGGATATGTAGTAGGCAACTCTGGTACAGCATTTAAAACTACAAATAGAGGCAAAAGCTGGCAAACACTGACTACAGGATTTACACAAGGTTTAAGAGATGTACATTTTTTCAATGCTGATACGGGCATAGTAGTGGGTACGAGTGGCAGAATGGCTGCTACAAATGATGGAGGGCTCACATGGCTCACAGTTCCAAGTGTGCCTAACACTGGCTATCTGGCTCTCAGATTTTTGGATAGATTTACTGGCTTTGCAGGAGGCGGTGGCTCAGGATTTACGGGAATCATTCGTACCCAAAACGGTGGATCTACTTGGGATACTGTGGCATCAGGACTTCCTGGTTCGCCCTTTGATATTTATTTCGTCAATGACTCTGTTGGATTGGCTTGTGGCGTGAGTAGTATGATCCGTAGAACTACAGATAGAGGCTCGACATGGACAGGTGTAGCCTCAGGATTGACTGGAAATAGCGTTCTTAATTCAATAGCCTTCATCAATGATACCCTAGGCTGGATAGTAGGTCAGAATGGAACATTGCTAAAGACAGTAGATGCGGGAGCCTCATGGACTCCACAAACTCCGCCAGTTTCCACCACCCTTAATTCTATAGCAGTAGCAGATGATTCTAGTCTTTATGCATGTGGAGCTGGTGGCACTTTGATCTATTCTAGGAATAGAGGACAAACTTGGATTGTAAAAAACCTTGGGCAAACTTCTGCTCTGCAAAATATTCAATTCACCAATTCTAGAGTGGGTTACGTGGTAGGTGCTGGGGGTGTAGTCATTAAAAGTTCTACTGCTTTTTTAGATACCGCAATTTTGCTATTGGAGAATTTCGAAGGGGTGAATCCAAGTAATCTCAATGGATGGCAAGTGGATAGCAGTGCGGGAAAACCTTGGATATTTACCAATCCCAATTTTGCAGTCAATCAAATCCAAATGGTACTTGATACTCCTTTTGCACTGTTTGACCCTTCACTTTTTGTACAATCAAGTCCTGATACAGCGTATCTGTATCTTCCAGAAATCGATATACACACCGTGAATGCCATTAAGTTACAATGGAATGAGGCTTTTAGCACCTTCGGAAGTCCAGTCACAGCGACTATTGAGGTGCAAGACTCTGGGCAGTGGATTCCGGTTTTTACCAATACAAATTCTCCTTCCAATATTGGTCCTGGAGTTCAAGGAAGTGTTCCAAGAAGTGTAAACATAAACGCACCCACAGACGGCAAAATATATCTCAAAGCAAGGTTTAAATATACAGGGCCTATTGGCGCATTTGCTTGGTGGGCTGTAGATGATGTTTTGATTTCTACAGATACTACACCCAACATTGTAGCTTCAGTGATTGATCAATCTGAGGATTTGGATGATGTTTTTCAGGCTTTTCCCAACCCAGCTGTTCAAGAAGTAAGTCTGGTAAATAATACGTCTCGTTTGATTGAATTGGAAGTCTATGATGTTTTTGGTAGAAAAGTTAAATCGATCTCGTTGGAAGCCTTTCACCGCAACCTTTTGGACATATCCAACTGGAGCTCGGGTGTATACAGCATCATGCAACTCAATCGCTCTTCTATTTCTAAGAAGTTGATTAAATTGTAATCAATAGGCCAGCAGTTCTTCTAATTTTTCAAGAACTCCCGCACTCCCTGGAAGCATTGATTTTTCTAATTCGCTATTGAGAGGTACTGCTGGCATATTCTTAGATCCAACACACATGACTGGAGCATCCAAGTATTGAAAGCAGTGGGAGGATATTCTTCCCGCTATTGACTCAGCAAAACTATTAAGCAAGGGCTCCTCCGTGACTATCAGCACTTTCCCATGCTTTTGAGTTATCCTCACTATGCCTTCCCAATCAATAGGATTTATGCAACGCAGATCAAAAATTTCTATTTGTCCGGGATAATTTTTTGCTGCTGTTTTTGACCAATACACCCCCATCCCATAAGTGATGATAGCTGCTGTTTCTCCGTTTTTGATATGTTCCTCATTTGCTTCCAATACAGTAAAACCAACACCAAGTGGAATGGCGTATCCTTTTGAGGGTTCTATGGTTTTTGCATCTTCTGTCCCCGGCACTTTCGACCAATAAATACCTTTGTGTTCAAGCATAACTACAGGATTGGGATCTAGAAAGGCCGAACGCATCAATCCTTTCATGTCCGCAGCATTGGAAGGATATACTACTTTGATCCCTCTGATATTTGCTAGAGTGCTTTCTATACTGCCACTATGGTATGGGCCTCCGCTGCCATAAGCTCCTATAGGAACTCGTATTAAAGCTTGAATCGGAAATTTGCCAGCCGATAGGTAGCAAGATTTTGATAATTCAGTCACCAGTTGGTTGATTCCTGGCCAGATGTAGTCTGCAAACTGTATTTCCACAATAGCCTTACATCCTACTGCCGACATGCCCGCAGTAGACCCAATGATATAGGCTTCCTGAATAGGCGTATTAAACACTCGGTCATCTCCATATTTTTTGGCAAGCAAGGCAGCTTCTCTAAATACCCCACCTAGCTCCCCACCAACATCTTGTCCATAAAACAAGGCTTCTGGAAACTCTTGGAGAATATCATCAACTGCGTGTAAAGCAGCATCTACCATTATTGCCTTTTCTGCTCCCAAGGGGTGTCTTTCCCCTATTTCCTGCAAGATGGGACTAGGTGCAAATTCATGAGTTTCTACAAGTTTTGGGTCAGGATCCTCTGATTGATATACCTGAAAAAAGGCCTTTTTAACTTCTTCCGAAACCTCTTCAAAAGTTTTTAAGAGTTCTTCTTCTGTAAAATCAAGTTTAAGAAGTTCTTTTTCTAACTTAGGTATAGGGTCATCGGCTTCATGTACGCTAAGGTTATCCGAGCTTCGGTACCACTCTTTGCGTACACCAGAGGTATGATGCCCGATCAATGGACACTTTGCATGGACTAGGATTGGTCCCTTTCTAAGTCTGCAATACTCAAATGCTTCAGATAATTTTAGGTAGGAATCAACAAAGTCAGCTCCATCTACCCGCATTCTGGCCAACCCTTTAAAACCAGCTGCATACTCATAGGCATCCATTGCGCGCATTTCTGAAGCAGTTGCAGATATTCCCCATTCATTGTCTTGAATAAGAAATAGGATGGGTAAATTCTTAAGTACTGCCATTTGAAATGCCTCAGCCACTTCTCCTTCGGTTACAGATCCATCGCCCAAAGAGCAAAGTACAATGGGCTGCTCCTCTACAGTTGAAAGCAAGCCCTTTTTCTCAAGGTATTGCAGACCATGTGCCATACCTGTGGCTGGAATAGCCTGCATACCTGTAGCAGAACTTTGGTGTGGAATGGTAGGGAAGCCTTCTAGTTTCACCGATGGATGGCCATAATAAGTCCTTCCTTGTGAAAAAATATCGCCTGCTTTGGCCATCAATTGATACATGAGTTGGGCTGGCGTAAATCCCATCCCAAGCAGCATGGACTCATCTCTGTAATACAACGAAGCATAATCAGTGCTTTTAAGGTGAAAAGCAGCGGCCAGTTGAATGGCTTCATGTCCTCTAGAAGTAGAATGAACATACCTACTACTGATTAACTTTTCATCATCATATAATTTTGCCATGGCTCTGGCTGTCATCATAAGCCTGTAGGCCCTCTCCAGCAATTGCTTGTTGATGAGTTTTTCTACCTTTTTCCTTTTTGATTTTGCCAATAGTGCATCCATGAACAATTTATTTTGATGAAGCTACTTCGATCTGATCCAAGTATGCTTTGATGTATTTTCCTAGTATGTCAAATTCTA
>DAINOB010000075.1:0-9305 GCA_036735585.1 Cytophagales bacterium
GAGATTATTTTATCATACGTAGAGTCCTTTGTTGCAATGAAAACTACGGGCATTTCTTTGTCAATAAGTGCTATTGGGCCATGCTTCATCTCTGCTGCCGGATATCCCTCTGCATGTATGTATGATATTTCCTTAAGCTTCAAAGCACCTTCTAGTGCTACAGGAAAGTTATAGCCCCGTCCGAGGTAAAGAAAGTTTTTAGCATCTTTAAATACAGAGGCTATGTATTTGATTTTGTCATCTTCTTCTAATGCCTCTTCTACTTTGCTCGGAAGCTTTTCTATTTCAATTAACAATTGCCTGTAAGCAGAATCAGTTACGGTTCCTTTTCTTTTGGCAATGATTAGTGCCATCATGAGAAGCACTGTAATTTGAGCAGTAAAAGCTTTAGTAGAAGCCACTCCTATTTCCGGGCCAGCATGGGTATACGCCCCGGCATCTGTAGCTCTTGGGATAGATGACCCTACCACATTACAAACACCAAAGATGACCGCCCCTTTTGATTTAGCTAACTCAATAGCGGCCAGAGTATCAGCTGTTTCTCCTGACTGAGAGATGGCAATAACCAGATCACCTTCTTTAATTACTGGATTTCTATACCTGAATTCAGAGGCGTATTCTACTTCCACAGGTATTCTAGCATACTCCTCAAAAATATATTCTGCCACTAAGCCAGCATGCCAGCTCGTGCCACAAGCGATGATGATGATTCTATCAGCATTCACCATTTTATCTTCAAGATCTCTAACCCCACCGAGCATTACGCGGTTGATTTCCGATTTTACACGGCCTCTCAGGGTATCTCTTATAGATTTGGGCTGTTCAAATATCTCTTTGAGCATGAAATGTTCAAATCCCCCTTTTTCGATCGATTCGAGTTCCATTTCGAGTTTGTGAACATAAGGGGTTTGCAGTACATCTTCAATTGTCTTTACCGTAAACTTTCCGTCTTCTATGGTTACAATCTCATAATCATTAATGTACACTACATCACGGGTGTACTCAATAATAGGTGTGGCATCAGATGCTAATAAAAACTCACCATCGCCAATGCCAACCACCAAAGGGCTTCCTTTGCGTGCGGCTACCAACTTTTTTGGGTTGTCTTTCGAAATAATCACTATAGCATAAGCACCAACTACTTCATGCAATGCCAATCGAACGGCCTCTTCTACAGTACAATGGTTATTTTTCTGGATGTCTTCAATAAAATGAATAAAAACCTCAGAGTCGGTGTCGCTTCTAAACTCATAACCTCTGTTTTTTAATTCTTTTTTCAGCGACTCATAGTTTTCTATAATTCCATTATGAACAATGGCAAGATTCCCGCTTTGTGAATAATGCGGATGTGCATTGCTATCATTAGGTTCACCGTGAGTAGCCCAGCGCGTATGACCCATACCCAAAGTTCCTCCGGTATTTTTATCTTTTATAAAAGCCTCAAGTTCACTCACCTTTCCCTTCTGCTTGTATACATTAAGGGTTCCATTCATAAGAGCCACTCCAGCACTATCATAGCCCCGGTATTCTAGCCTTTTTAAACCTTTGATAATTATAGGAAAGGCTTCTCTATTGCCTATGTATGCCACTATTCCACACATAATATTTAGGAGATTTTAAGTTGGTTTTTATTAGGGGAGTTTTACTGGATTTGATCCAGTTTAAGTACATAAAGGTAAGCCTTAATCTGATCTTCCCTGAATTTTAGCTTGTTGACTTGATTCTTATCAAGGAACAAACTTGTTGCTAATATATAGCCATCGTTACTTATGTTGCCATTAATAACGAGCTGTGCAAAAACTGACATGCGGATGACTATTTTATTTTCTGTAAAGTTATAAACAGGAAAAAGTATGGTGCTTTCATCTGAAATTACTTGTTGCCTTACATCACCTACAACTTTAATTTTCCCTGCTTCATCCGTAAGGTAGATGAGGTAAGAGCCTGGAGGTGAAAGTAAACCAGGTGGATCAGGAGTTATTTCTATATCGAGACGAGCTACAGCCAAATTGCCATATTTTTGGGTAAGCGTGTTTAATTCTGGTATTCTGAACCGTACTCTGGTCCCTGTCCCGTTTTGCAGAAATACAGATCCACCAGTTTGCGAAGGAGGAACAAAATCATATTCCGAATTTAGTGAAGCTAAAGGTGTATTACTGCGATCAACTAATATTTTGTTGAATTTATCACATTCCTGATTTATAGAAAAGAGTTCTGAAACATTGGTGGTGGAGGTATCAGATTGTCGGTAATAAACCCGTATGCTATTAAAAGGCCTTGTGCTTTCGAAAGTGGGTATAAAACCTATCATGCATCGATTGGCTGGATCAGGAACTAAGGCAAGACCCCTAAAACTGTCCCTAAAATCCCTGGGAATTAGCATTTGATCATCTTGCAAGGAAATAATCTCTGCGCCTAAAGAATCGGCTCTAAACCTGACGAATTTATTCGAAGCAGAGGGTTTAAATGTGAAAGTAGCAATAGGCTTATTTGAATCGAAGGGTATGCTTCCGCGGTTGTTGTAGTTTCCTTCAATTTGCTCCTCCAATCTGTATATATTGTAGGTTAAAGAGTCTAGTGTGTCTCCATAAACATAGTCATACTGCAATAGTATGGTAGTGGAATCTAGCCGAGAAGCACTAGGTCTAGAGCCAGAAAAAGGTAAATTTCTAGTAGTTGTAAGCTCTGTAAAGCAAATTGCAGTTGTTTTACCCAAATCAGGATCTATAAATATTCCCGATAGCAAACTGTTGGGGTTGTTGGTATTAAAAGTGTCCAACGCTAAAACAGTTTCAACTTCTATTTTAAGACTGTCGATTAATTGAAGAGATAAGTCATCTCCTGGGGCTGGCAATCTAAGATTCGGGTCTTCTGGTTTCTTACAACTTTGTAATACCCAAAGTGAGTATCCAAAGATCAAAAGCCAATTAACCGACCAGTTCGGTGTATAGATTGAAATAGTTTTCTGAGAAGTTCTCATTCACTTCGATTTCTTCAATTTTCTTTAAGCTTTCAATGCTATTAAGCAGATTTTGTAGACCTACAGTAGTTTCACCTTCTGCCTTGATCACTGCATCAGCATAGGCTATACCTATTCGGATAAATCCTGCAAAGTCTGCAGTGCTCAAATGTTTTAGCATGTCATCATCTATGTCTATCATTTTTACTTTTGATAGCAACGAAGAATCAAACTTCACATCGTAGAAATTATTGTATATGGAATAAACCGTTTTTGTGTTCTTGAAAATCGGATCCCTTCTGTAGGTAGTTTTAATATACATAGGGATAAGGCTTGTCATCCAATCGTTACAGTGCACGATATCTGGAGACCATCCAAGTTTTTTTACTGTTTCCAGCACCCCTTTGCAGAAGAATATAGCTCTTTCATCATTGTCTGCGTAGAACTTATTCTCCTTGTCGAAGAATACAGACTTGCGATGAAAGTAATCTTCATTATCAATAAAGTAAACTTGGAGCTTTGCATTTGGAATAGAAGCTACTTTGATGATCAGTGGTTTTTCTTCATCGCCCACGGCTATATTCATTCCTGAAAGCCTTACTACTTCATGCAATCTATTTTTTCTTTCATTGATCAAGCCAAATCTTGGAACGAGTATCCTAATCTCCATACCCATTTCTTGCATAGCTTGAGGAAGCTTTCTTACGAAATCGGCAACTTGAGTGGTTTGTAGGAACGGATTGATTTCACTAGCAACATAGAGGATTCGTAACTTAGACATACGGAATTGATTTTACCTAAAAAGGAGATACACAAGAGTAAATCAGCCTGCAAAGATACTAAAATTATTTCAGTGAATCAGCAATACTTAGTTCCCGAAGATTATACTTGCACTTGAAATAGGCCATGTACACCAGCTATTCAATCAAAGACATTAGGGCTAATCTTCTGAAATTCAGAAGTATTGGAAAAAGTGTTGCATTGGTACCCACCATGGGAGCCTTGCATGATGGGCATCTGCATCTAATACGTGAGGCAAAGCGTGAGTATGATGTGGTGGTTTGCTCCATTTTTGTGAACCCTCTTCAGTTTAATTCATTGGATGACTTTGATAAATACCCTCGACATAAAGAAAACGACATCAAACTCCTAGAAATATCGGGATGTGATTTGGCTTTCGTTCCTGATGTGGGTGAGATGTATAATTCTCAGAGTGTACTAAAAATAGATTTAGGCAAGTTAGATTCTGTTCTTGAAGGCGAATACAGACCAGGACATTTTAGTGGTGTTGCCCTAGTAGTATCCAAGCTGCTAAACATCGTATGGCCAGATGCTGCTTATTTCGGACAAAAAGATTTGCAGCAATTAGCTGTTATCCGATTGCTGGTCAAGGAATTGTCATTTCAAGTTTCAATCAAGGAAGTTCCTACTGTTCGAAATGAAAAAGGACTTGCGCTATCAAGCAGAAATCAAAGGCTATCAAGCAATGGAATTCAAATTGCTTCTCATTTACATCAAGTATTGAAGTTTTGCCTTTCCCAACTCACTGCTGAAAAAACTATGTCCTGGCAGGATATACAAAAGAATGCTTTATTAGAACTTCAAAGCCAAGGAATTGCGGTTGAGTATTTAGAGCTTGTGGACAAATATTCCTTTGAGGTATACCAAGATTTTCCTGAAAGACAGACTGAAAAGACTCAAAACTTACACCTTTGTGTAGCCGGATGGATAGAACAAATTCGACTCATAGATAATGTAGGGCTAATTCCTTAGTTTTGCGCTCCCTAAATTGCTTATAAGCAGGTAAATGCATATTCAACTATTAAAATCAAAAATTCACAGGGTAAAAATCACACAAGCTGAATTACATTATGTGGGTAGTATTACATTGGATGAGGATCTCATGGATGCCTCCAATCTCATTGAGAATGAGAAAGTGCAGGTGGTAAACATCAACAATGGAGAAAGACTGGAGACCTATGTTATAAAAGGAGCAAGGGGATCTGGTACTGTGTGTCTCAATGGTCCAGCTGCTCGCAAGGCTCAGATAGGAGATATCGTTTTGGTTTTATCCTACACTTTCATGGAGTTTGAAGAAGCAAAGAAATTCCAACCTACCATCATCTTCCCAGATGAAAACAACAGACTCCCTTAATTTAAAGAGCCTAGATGAAATTTTCACCGCTTTCAATCCTTAAGTATTTTCTTTCGTTCGCAATAGCTTTTGGTCTTCTTTGGTATGTTTTCAAAGACATGCCTATGAGTGATATTGTTGCTCGCCTAGGAAGTGTAAAGTATGAATGGGTAGCACTCTCTTTGGTCTTTTCGGCAATCTCGTTGTGGAGCAGGGCAGCACGTTGGAATATGATGCTCAGAACCATAGGACATAACCCTGGGTGGTTCAGAAATCTTCTCGCATTACTTACAGGCTATCTCGCGAATCTTGTAGTACCAAGAATGGGAGAAGTGACCAGGTGTGGAATTTTGCAACGCACAAATAAAATTCCAATGGCTGGAGCTTTCGGAACCGTAATCGCGGAAAGAGCATTAGATCTAGTTTGTTTATTCCTCCTTTTGATGCTAACTCTTGTTCTAGAATACAACAGGCTAAAGTTATTCTTTTATGAGCAGTTTTTTTCAAAATTTGGAGGCTCAGGACAGTTTTTTATCGACCGGCTCTACCTATTCATCCCACTATTACTTGTTCTTTTGTTTTTTACAATTGTTGCAATTGTAAAACGCAAAAAGCTGTTAGAGTCTGCTTTTGTACAGAAAGTACTAGCTATAATTATCTCTGTGAAGCAAGGTATTTTGAGCATCAAGAACGTAGAAAACAAACCTGTCTTCTTTTTGCATACACTGAATATCTGGGTTAATTATTTTTTAATGACATGGATTGTGGTTTTTGCAATAGATGAAACAGCTTCCCTCGGGCCAGTTGCAGGACTCACTTTGTTAATGGTAGGAGGATTGGGCATGTCTGCACCTGTTCAGGGCGGCATTGGGGCCTTTCACATACTTGTTAGTGCTGCATTGGTATTGTATGGAGTAGATAAGCAGGCAGGTATCACCTACGCTACTGTTCTTCACTCTTCACAAGCATTGTTCTTTATTATTGGTGGAGGCATAAGTTTAATTACGGTTTCATTTTTGAAGACCACTATCACTTCAGCAGAAGCCACCCATGCCTAGCTCAGATAAATTTTTATCCGTTGATGACATCGAAAAAGTACTTACTGATTGGAGAGCGGCAGGACATACGATTGTTTTCACCAATGGATGTTTCGATATTCTACACCTAGGTCATGTTCAGTATTTAGAAAAAGCCGCTACTATGGGTGATAAATTGGTTGTAGGGCTCAATACCGATAGAAGTGTAAGGCAGTTAAAAGGCCCTGAAAGACCTTTAAATAGAGAAGATTCTAGAGGGCTGGTATTGAGTGCGCTTAGTTTTGTAGATTTGGTCTGTTTGTTTGATGAAGACACCCCTTTAGAACTCATAAAAAGAGTTAAACCAAATGTTTTGGTAAAAGGTGGAGACTACACAGAGGATACAATTGTTGGTTCAGATTTTGTTAAGGTGAGTGGCGGTTTAGTAGCTACTATTCCTCTTACAGAAGGTTTTTCTACTACAGGATTAATTCACAAAATAAACTCAAAAAATTAATATGTTAATTGTAATAACACTATCCATTATGCTTGTGAGCTGGATTGTTAGTTCCAGGCTGAAAAGCAAATTCGAAAAGTATTCCCGTATGGGCCTTTCTTCTAACCTTTCGGGTAGAGAAATTGCTGAAGCGATGCTTCGTGACAATGGCATCACCAATGTGCGCGTGATGTCTGTTGAAGGACAGCTTACTGACCATTACAATCCTGCCAACAGGACTGTAAATTTAAGTCCAGATGTTTACCAAGGCCGCTCTGCCGCTGCCGCTGCCGTAGCTGCCCATGAAGTAGGGCACGCTGTACAACACGCAAAGGCATATTCATTTCTTGAATTTAGGTCCGCAATGGTACCCATTCAGAATATAAGTGCTACCGTGATTAACGTAGTATTCATGGCCATGATGTTTGGAGCCTTTTTCTTGAAAGGAATTTTGGATATGCAAACCGCATTATTAATTATCATAGCATGCTACTCCGTAATGACACTTTTTGCATTTGTGACTTTACCCGTGGAATTTGATGCAAGCAAGCGTGCACTGGCATGGATAGAGCAGAAAGGTATAGTGAATGCTAGAGAACATGAAATGGCAAAAGACGCCCTAAATACAGCTGCATTAACCTATGTAATCGCTGCACTAGGCTCCTTAATCACATTATTGTATTTCGTTTTACAGTTTTTGGGAACTAATCGCGACTAATACAAGCTAACATACAAAACAACCATAGATTAAAATGAATTTTCAACTGACTGAAGAGCAAATAGCAGTAAGAGACGCTGCTAGAGATTTTGCAATCAACGAGCTGTTACCCGGAGTAATTGATAGAGATACCCATGAAAAAGTACCTGTTGATCAACTAAAGAAAATGGGTGAGCTTGGATTTATGGGAATGATGGTAAATCCTAAGTACAATGGCGGAGGTATGGATACAGTAAGCTATGTACTAGCCATGGAGGAAATCTCTAAAATTGACGCATCTGCTTCAGTTGCCATGTCTGTAAACAATTCTTTGGTTTGTTGGGGTATAGAAAAATACGGTTCAGAGGAACAAAAAGAAAAATATTTGACACGTTTGGCGACAGGTGAAATCATAGGTGCTTTTTGCTTATCAGAACCAGAAGCAGGTAGCGATGCTACTTCCCAAAGCACCACTGCAGTAGATATGGGAGATCATTATGTGCTCAATGGAACCAAGAATTGGATTACCAATGGAAGTACGGCCTCTGTTTATTTGGTAATAGCACAGACCCATCCTGAGAAGAAACACAAAGGGATCAATGCCCTGATCGTAGAAAAGGGGATGGCAGGATTCGTCATTGGTAAAAAAGAAGAGAAGTTAGGTATTCGCGGATCAGACACGCACTCGTTAATGTTCAGCGATGTGATCGTACCGAAAAGCAATAGAATAGGTGAAGATGGCTTCGGATTCAATTTCGCCATGAACACACTCAATGGCGGTAGAATTGGAATAGCGGCTCAAGCTTTGGGAATCGCTTCTGGAGCTTATGAGCTGGCACTAAAGTATTCAAAGGAGCGTAAAGCATTTGGCAAAGCCATTTCTGAGCATCAAGCCATTCAGTTCAAACTGGCGGACATGGCTACTCAAATAGAGGCTGCTAGGCTTATGTGCCTTAAATCAGCCTGGCTAAAAGACAGCGGTCAGGACTTTGCCATGTCTAGTGCCATGGCCAAGTTGTATGCCTCGCAGGTGGCTATGGATACAACCATAGAGGCAGTGCAGGTTCATGGAGGCTACGGGTATGTAAAAGAGTATCACGTAGAGCGCCTTATGCGTGATGCAAAAATCACCCAGATTTATGAAGGCACCTCTGAGATACAAAAAATTGTAATATCTAGAGGCTTATTGAAATAATCCGTGAAAATTGCATAGCTTGCCACGCAACTAACTAGATTATTATGGAAGATTTAAATCAAATCATTGAGAGTCTGAGAGTTAACTACGATAGCCGTATCAGTTACAGTGTGCTATCCAGTGTTCAGATTGAGGAGTTCCCCGCCACCAACAATATGTTGATTAGGATCGATAAGGGAAAAGTTTATTTCGGTGTAGAAAAAGACCTAGCTGTTCCGGGAACATTTATATTTATACCCGCAGGTAGATCGGTGAGGATGTACTTTGGTAAAGTTGACAGCCCCAAGGTTCATTTTGATGATCTTTTCTCTCCTAAGGGCAAATTGGCCAAAGAAGTAGCAGAACCTACTGATGAGTGTGTAGCAGGCTTCACAATCATGACATTTTCTGCCAAAATTTTCGATGCGCTGGAGTTCTTTAACACCTTGAAAATTCCTGCGTTCTTGATTGAAAGATCAGAAGAGATAAACACGATTTTGAAGCAGGTTTTGACAGAAGAGCTTACCAATGAAGTATATGGTAAGGAGAAGATGTTAAAATTATTATCAGAAAAGGCCTCAATTGAAATTTTACGATATATCGTGAAGCATAATCTCTTTATGGAGCAGATGGTTACCAATACTGCTTATTATAAAGATCCAAGACTCATTGATATTTTTAAGTATATCCAAGAAAACTTAGCCGGAGATCTTTCCAATAAGGTATTGGCGGATGTAGCTAGTATTTCTGATGATTACGTAGGTCAGTATTTTAAAATGCTAACCGGAATCAATCCCCAGGATTATGTAGAATATCAGAGAATGCAGTA
>DAINOB010000076.1:0-9281 GCA_036735585.1 Cytophagales bacterium
CAGTTGCTTATCAACTGCTTTTTGAGCTCCATGCACATGATGTCCATTTTGGTACTGGCCATTGTGATGATCTATGGAAGCCTATTCTTAAATAAGGCTAAAGAACTTTATCTCTATTTTGGATCAATTCTCTTCGGATTATTTCTGGTAATCATCAACCTAAGAGTAAACTTGAGCGAAACACTGGGCTCTTTCATACTTGCTTCAGGCATTACCTTAGCTAATTTCTTTTTTATCCAGGCGCGTAGTCGATATTTAGAATTTCTTTCACATGCCTACAGCACTCAATCCAAAATATTTGAGGATTCCTATGATGGAATTATTTTAGTTGATCTACAGCGTGAAGAGATTATGGTTTGTAACAATAAGGCGCTGTATTTTCTGGGTGAGAAAGAAAAATCCAATGTCTTGGGTAGAAGCTTTGTAGAGTTTCTTGATCGGGAATTTTACGAATTGGAAGTAGAGCGCATTTTCAATGCAGTTATAAATAAGGGCAGCTATACATCAGAAAAAAAGTTTAAGAATTTAAAAGGACATGAGTTCTGGGGAGACTTTGCTGCCAAATTGATCCGCACCCGCGATAGATCCACCGTCTTTATTCGCATCGCTGACATCACTAAGCAAAAGAGAGCCGAATTAGAAAGAGAAATAGAGGAAGTGAAATACCGCACGCTCATGGAAGAAGCCGTAGATGGTATTTTTCTTGCTGACCATAAAGGCTTTGTATTGGATGCCAATCCTAAAGCATGCGAAATGTTTGGTTACCCACGATCGGAGTTCATAGGTTTAGACTTAAAAGCCATCATTGACCCAGAAGATCTTGAGCGCAAGCCATTGTATCTAAGCATGCTCTTAGAGCAGAAGGCCCTAAGATTCGACCGAACCTTTATTCGCAAAGATGCAAGTAAAGTTACGGTAGAGATGAGTGCCAAATTGATAGAAGACAAGTTTATCTATGGCATCATTAGAGATGTGACTGAACGCAAAGAAATGGAACAAATGATCCTGAACAGCGAGAAGCGGTTCCGATCTTTAATCAACAAATCAAGCGATATTGTAGCAGTAATTGATGCTGACTTCACCATCCGATTTATTTCTGAAAGTGTAGAAGCCAATCTAGGCCTCCAAACCAGTCAGGTGCTTAACCGATCTATTTTTGATTTTGTAAGCTTTGAGTACAAAGAAATGCTGCAGCAGATTGTGGAGAGTAAGGTTCTCCCAGAATTAAGGCATCAAACCATTAGAGAAGTCCGTGTTAAAAACACCAAATTAGAATACATTTATTTCGATGTGGCAGTCACCAACATGCTGCACGACAAGCTCATAGAAGGTATAGTGCTTAATATGCATAACATTACCGCGAGGCGAAACTCAGAAGAAGCCTTACGCAAAGTGAATTTTGAATTGGACAACTTTGTGTATAAGGCATCACATGATCTTAGAGCTCCTTTATTGTCGATCTTAGGTTTGCTCAATCTAAGTAAAATGGACAATGAGGTCAATCTTAAGCAGTACCTTGATCTTATTGAGCGCAGCGTATTAAAGCTGGACAAGTTTTTGCACGATTTGATTAACTACTCCCGCAATGACAGGAGAGAGTTAGAGCGCTCAGTAATAGATTTTGATAAACTGATAGAAGATGCTCAATCCAATATTCGATTTATCAATCAACTGGAGAGTGCCTCTGTTAAAGTATTTTTTGATAATAAGCTTGCGACACCCTTCCATTCAGATCCAATGAGACTGTCCATCATCATTAATAATTTGATGAGTAACGCATTCAAGTATCAGGACTCTGAGAAAAGTGAGGGATGGGTAAAAGTGGATATAGATTCTTCTGACGATTACAGCGGTATTTTTATCAAGGTATCCGATAACGGAATTGGAATCAAGAATGAATACGTTGATAGGATTTTCGAAATGTTTTTCAGAGCCAGTGATATTTCTACAGGATCAGGTTTGGGACTGTACATTTTAAAAAATGCAGTAGACAAATTAAATGGAGTTGTAGAGGTAGTGAGCGAAATAGGTATAGGCACTGAATTTAAAATTTACATTCCTACTTCAGAAATTGAAGAAATAAATCCTCAATCTCTTTAGATTTGAGCGCTTTATAGAATTTGAGGGTTACTGCAACTTTTTGCAGTGGCTCTCGTTTCACAAAGCATTTGGCGAATATCATTCGTCAAATAGTTGATTGGTTAGGTTAAGTGTAATATAAAGCCGGTTCGATTTTCGTTCCGGCTTTTTCTTTTGCCCGCTTATATATTAATTAAGCCTTTGATCAGTGTATTGGCATCATTTGTGAGCTTTGAGTAATTTTTATGAAACAGATATTTGTGCTTTTTATACTTGTTGGTCAATCACTTTGTGTGTATGCACAAGATGAAGTAATCGATCATACTAGGCTTGCATTGAAAGCAGGAAGTTCCAAAGACTTGGCCAAGTATTTTAACGACATGGTGGATGTAACCTTCGATGGAGAAAAAGGAAGTTACAGCAAAGCCCAAGCAGAATTTATACTTAAAGATTTTTTTAAAAAGAATACTCCTATAGACTTCGAGTATATCCATAAAGGTGCCTCAAAGGAGGGACTTCGTTATGCCATTGGGAAATACGCATCCCAAGATGCCAGTTACCGAGTAGTGGTGTATGTAAAGCAATGCAAGGGCAGCACATACTTGGTGGATCTCCTTGATTTTAGCAAGGAATAAGCAGGCATTCCCATCTTTATTCTACTTTTGCGGTGTGAAACCGGCCTACCTCAGAAAAAAGCATATCAGACTTTTTATTAAGTCAGCTTTACATGAAGACATAGGGGAAGGTGACCACTCTTCACTAGCATCAGTTCCACCTAAGAAAAAACACCAAGCTAAGCTTATTATCAAAGGTGAGGGAGTTCTCGCTGGTATAGAATTGTCTAAGTATATTTTTAAGCAAGTAGATCCACGCTTGAAAATGAATACCTATTTCCATGACGGAGATAGAGTGAAATATGGAGATATAGCCTTTGAGGTTTTTGGTAGCGCCAGATCCATCCTTACCGCTGAGAGATTGGTGCTTAACTGTATGCAGCGGATGACAGCCATTGCATCCACAACTTCAGAATACAATGCTCTCATTCTTGATACCTCTGCCAAACTGCTGGATACCAGAAAGACCACGCCCAACTTCAGGCTGCCAGAAAAATGGGCAGTACTGATAGGTGGTGGAGAAAATCATCGCTACGGACTATACGACATGATTATCCTCAAAGACAATCATATTGATTTCAGTGGAGGAATAGAACCTGCGATTTTGCACACACATAAATACCTTAAGAAATTAAATAAGAATCTTAAAGTCGAGATCGAAACCAGAAATCTTGAAGAAGTAAAGCAGGTGCTTCATATTGGCAAAGTACACCGCATCATGCTCGATAATATGGATGTAGACATGATGAAAGAAGCAGTAAGTATGATCAATAAAAGATATGAAACTGAAGCCTCAGGAGGTGTCACTTTAAATACAATCAGAAACATTGCACTTACAGGAGTAGATTACATCTCAGTTGGCGCACTTACCCATTCCGCTGGCAGTGTAGACATGAGCCTCAAAGCATTTTAACAGAATAAATACACATTGTAATTAAGAATAATGATCATAAAAACTAAAAAGCATAAGCTTGAAACTAAGCAGTACATCAAACTGGCCCTTTTAAATGTAAATCGTGAGTTTTGGTGGGTTTGGCTGATCCCCGTTGGTATATCAGCCTTAACTTTGTTTTACTCTACCATTTGGTTTGTCATCATCGCCTTGATATTGAGCATTCTGTACATTTTATTTTGGGTGGCTCAGTTTGTAGCCGTCACCCAGATGGAGCAGAACAAGGTAATGTTCGAAAAACTAAATTATGAGATAGACAGCCGGCAGATCCTAATGAAGCTGAATACCAAACAAGGTATGCCACTACTTTGGGATATGGTAAAATCAGTAAGAAAACGTGGCGATGGATACTTGTTGATCATTTCTAAGGCACAAATAATCTATTTGCCTAAGAAAATTTTTAACAGCGAAAATGAAATCAAATTTTTTGAGACCATTCTGAAAAGAAAGTCGTTGGCTTAAGAAAATCAGTCAAACAGGTTGTAAACCAATAGGCTCATCAAATAAGCAAGCCCTGTCATATATAGAAACTGCGCCATGGGCCATATCCAGCTTTTCATTTCTCGGTATACAATAGCCAAGGTGCTCATGCATTGCAAAGCAAAGGCATAAAAGACCATCAGTGAAAGCCCTACTGCTAAAGAATAGCGGGCCTCCCCTGTTTCTGGATTAATTTCATTTAGCATCCTGTTTTTAAGGGTTTGGGTATCGCTTTCGTCTGTTCCAATGCTATAGATTGTGCTCATGGTTCCTACAAAAACTTCTCTAGCTGCGAAAGAGGTAATCAGCGCGATTCCTATTTTCCAGTCAAATCCCAGAGGAGCGATCAGAGGTTCAATGGCTTTTCCAAATATCCCTGCATACGAGTTCTCCAGTTTAGCAGCATTGATTGATTTTTGAATTTGTGCTGGGTTTACAGTAGAATCCGTTTGAGCAAGAACTTCTGCTTCTGCTTTTTCCATTTCAGACGAAGGACCATAAGAAGCCAATACCCACAACACAATGGATATAGCTACTATGATTCTGCCAGCTTCGTAAATGAATGTTCTCACTTTTTCATAAATGGTGATCCCTACATTTTGCCATCTAGGTATTCTATAATCAGGCATCTCCATTACAAAGTATGATTGTTCCTTTTGCTTCAAAACCTTGCTTAGCACCCATGCTGATCCAATAGCGGCCAAAAATCCCAAAAGGTATAAGCCCATGAGCACCAATCCCTGCAGCTGGATGAAGCCAAACACATTTTCTGCCGGTATTACTAGAGCAATTAAAATGGCATACACAGGAATTCGTGCGGAACAACTCATCAAGGGTGTCACAAAAATTGTAATACTTCTTTCCAGCCAATTGTCAATGGTTCTAGCACTCATAATAGCAGGAACTGCACAAGCTACACCGCTCATGAGTGGTACCACAGATTTCCCATTTAGCCCAAAGCTGCGCATGATTCTATCCATAATCAGCATCACTCTAGCCATATACCCTGATTCCTCTAGAATACTTACAAACATGAAAAGCAGGGCAATCTGCGGAATGAACATCAATACCCCTCCAATACCTGAAAGCAATCCTTCTGTAATTAAATCCCCAAAAGGTCCATCAGGAAGTATATTATTTAGCTTGTTGCTCAACCATGACATACCAATATCAATCAAATCCATGGGATAGGCTGCCAAAGAGAATATGGCCTGAAAGGTGAGAAACAATATCAGTCCGAAAATCAGAAAGCCCCATACCTTATGTGTGGTGATGTCGTCTATTTTATCTGTAAGGGTATTTTCTTTATGCGGAGGATCAAAAACTATATTTTTTGTTTTTTCACTAATCACTTCATACCTATGAATGGTTTCATTGGCCTTTACTTCATCCAAATCAATTTGATGTTCTGCGATCAGAGTGCGGAGCATTTTTTTATCTTCTTCAGATAGTGGCATATACTCATGCTGATGGATGTACTGCACTGCCATGAAATCATTCGCAAGCCGAAACCGAATCCTTACTGCGGGGATCAGGGGTTCTAATATTTTTGGCTTGCCAAAGATTATTTTGTTGCTGCTTATAGGGTTAAGAATGGCATTTTTCAATTCCTGAATTCCCTTCCCAGATCTGGCATTTATTCTAATTAATTGAATACCAATGGCTTCTGATAGCTTTTGAGTGTCTACCTCAGGGATTGGTTGGTTATCCAAAATTGGCATTTCATTAAGAACGGCCAATATGGGTACTCCTAGGTCACTGACTTGAGTAAGTAAAAACAGACCTCGTTTCAGATTTACTGTCTCTAATACAAGAATAACAAGATGAGGGTATTCGGCTGATAATGGATTGCTCAAAGCCTCAAAAACTACCTTTTCATCCAGAGATTTGGGATATAGGCTATAAGTTCCAGGAAGGTCTGTAATTTCTGCTACGGTAGTTTTATCAAGCCTGCTGCGCCCAATTACCTTGTCTACGGTCACTCCTGGGAAGTTCCCAACTTTCTGATGAAGGCCAGTGAGATGATTAAAAAGTGATGTTTTTCCGGTATTAGGATTGCCAATGAGGGCAACTCTTATTTTTTTATCAGCAGACAAGATTTATTGCTTAACAATAATGGTGTCGGCCTCGGCTTTGCGCATGGAAAGGTGCGAGCCACCAATGCAAAGCGTGATGGGATCACCAAGTGGCGCTTCACTGTTCATTTTGACCCAAGACCCTGGCAAACAGCCCATTTCTAGAAGCTTAAGTGAGAGTTTTTTATCGGTAAAACCGGCAATCTCAGCCGCCTCTCCGATCTTCAAATCCGCAAGTGTTTTCTTTGCCCTCATTTATTTAGACTAATTATAAATGCAAAAATATTGAAAACGTAAGTTTTTAAAAAGTGCTTAAAACTTACTTTCTCACCAGTGTAATCAGTTCCCCTTCTATGCTCCAGTTTCTCGCCAATTTCAACATGGCTGTAGCTTCCATTTCACTGATATACCCCTTCTTTTCAGTGGCTCTCCATATCTCAGAGAGATAAGATAGCCTAATGTCTTTATCAAAAGTGCCGATGGTCTCTTGCAAATAATCTTTGGCTCTCTCAAAGGCAGTATAATAATCTGAGGTGATAAACTCGCTGGCCCATGCCAACTCATCTTCACCTTGTATAATAGTGGCAGCTTCATCCAATTGTTTTTGTTCATCTTCATCTAATCCGTGATAGTGGAATATCACAGACATTAAAAGCAAATATGCTTTCTTTTGCTCTGTATTGAGAGTATGATCAAATTTCATATTTGGGGTGATCAGGAGTGGAATAGCATTAGTTAAGAAGCTCTCAAAACTACAATTTTTTTAAAGAATACAACACTGGTCTACTGGGGCTTACATCTAGTTGAATATTCAAGATTTGAATATTCAAAAGATAGAGGCCATCGGGTATTTCCTGCGGAATGTAGATCAATTCCGTAACTGTTTTTTTATTTCTTCCTATTATGTTTTCTCCAAAATGAGCCTTGTGCGCTGCAAGCCTTCCTTGATCTTGCTCTCTGTCTATTGAAGGCAGATCAATTAATATGTGATTGATGCCAGCTTCTTGCCATAACTTTACCAAGTCCGCATTTAAGTAAGGTGGATTAATGCCAGAATAGTCCTTTCTTTTTTTATCTGTAGAATTGGGAATGGTACGAATGGCTATGGCTTCTATCCCTCTAGGTATTGAGCTATCAATAGTATGGATAATGAGATCTTCTTTTTCAATAGCAGGAGTAACCGAACATACTAAGCAGGGCGCATGAATGGTGGTGAATAAATTTGAAATCACACCAGATTCATCAGAAGAAATGTGTCCAAAACACTCTGTGTGTGTACCATGACCATGAGGCACCACGCGCATGTACTTGTGATTTACACTTCCTCCTCGTGAGACATCTCCAATAAAATCACCACTAATGATTGGTCCTATATCCGGATGCCCTGAATAGTAACAACTTGGCCCTGTACCGTCACCTGTAATCATCAACGATATATCCAAGGGCTGGTTTAGATCTGCACTGTAGCGATCTGTACCTATTTCCAAGGTTAGAATGTGCTTCATGAGAAAAATTCCATGGCTATTGAGTCTGCATATAACCTACCTGATGTTGTAAGTTTCAAGAACTCCCCGTCAAGGGTTAACCATTTTTTTGCCTGCATGGAGTCCAGAACTTTTTTATAGACAAGTTGAAAGGGTTTTCCTGTCATGTCTTGGTAGGTGGATAAGTTTAAACCTTCTTTTTGACGGATTCGGGTCATAATCCATTCATTGAGCACATCTTCATCTTTTAAGACCTCTTTGGTTTCTGGAAGGATTCCTTTTTGCAGCTCTTGGATATATTTTCCAGTAGATGATATATTCCAGGATCTGGTTTTTTTTCCATCATAGCTATGTGCCCCAGGACCAAGCCCATAATAAGGAGTGCCAGCCCAATAGGATGAGTTATGCCTTGACCTATACCCTAGCTTAGCGTAGTTAGAAATTTCGTAGTGTTCATAGCCTAATTTTTCAAGATATGCTTCCGCGCTTAGAAAACATTCAACTTGTAAAGCCTCATCGGGTGCTGGCATCTTATTGGCATGTACTTTTCTTCCAAAAACAGTTTTTGACTCTATGGTAAGGCTATACAATGAAATGTGCTCCAAATCTAAAGCAGATATTTGATGGAGGTCATTCATAAAGCTTTGTTGACTTTGGCCTGGCAATCCAAACATTAGGTCGACACTCACATTCCGAAATCCTATTCTTCTTACCAGCTGTATAGCGATCAGTGCATCAATTGCTGAGTGTGCTCGGTTAAGGTCCATTAGCACGTGGTCTTGTAGGCTTTGAATACCTATGCTCAATCTATTTACTCCTGCTTCAAGGAGCTGCACTAGTAGAGGTTCTTTAAGGTCTTCGGGGTTGGCTTCTACGGTAATTTCTGCGTTTTTATCAAGTTCAGCTACCAGTCGTATTTGATTTAAAGTAGATTTTATATGTTCAGCACCAATTGCTGAGGGTGTACCCCCTCCAAAGTAGATGGTTTTTATTTTATTAGCTCGGATACTTTCAGCTTTAAGATGCAGTTCTTTGTGCAAAGCCAGAACGAATGGTTCTATCTTGCCAAGATTGGTTGTAAATACAAAGTCACAATAATGACAGGCCTGCCTGCAAAAAGGGATATGGATATAAATGCCTGCCATTGGGCCAAATTAAAGACAATTCTTGATACTATCATTTTGATAGTGGGCAGAGATGTATTTACCATATTTCTTTCATTGCAATTCTCCATAGTTACATTATTCTGCCAAGCCCAAACCTCTGAAATAGGCAAGTTAGATGTTGAATTGCAAGACTGTAGCTCATGGAATCTTTCTACTAAAAGTCGGAATTGGAAAGATACCTCAGCTATAAAACTTCAATTGGAAATCAAGCGAAATCAGTTTGTAGATCAAGGTTTCTACGAGGCAAGTTATGAATGGCTGCAAGAAGATTCTTCAAAAATTCAAGTAACGTGCTATAGAGGTCAGAGGTACAGCTGGAGCTCTTTACATGCTGGCAATGTACCTGAAGATCTCATAAACAAGGTAAATTTTAAAGCAAAACACTTCGCCAATAAAGTGGCATATCCTCAAAGAATAAAGAGCATTCAAAA
>DAINOB010000077.1:0-9237 GCA_036735585.1 Cytophagales bacterium
GTTCCACAACGTATCATCATAATCTTTCCATTGCTGAAACTGAAATTGCTTTCTGAGCAAACCGGGAGCAGTATTGCTAGCAATCATTGCTGCTTCGATAAGCAGAGTGCCACTGCCACACATTGGGTCTATAAATGGAGTTTTGTAGTCCCAGCCACTCATAAGTACCATGCCGGCTGCGAGTACTTCATTTAAGGGTGACACATTGATATCCTGTTTGTAACCTCTTTTATGAAGACTTTCTCCCGTGCTATCCAAAGCTATGCTTACCTCATCTTGCCAAATATGGATATGTAATCTTACGCTGGGATTATGAAGCTCTACATTGGGTCTTTTGCCAAACTGATCTCTGAATTGGTCTACAATAGCGTCTTTACACTTTAAAGATACATAGTGGCTATGATTGAAATAAATAGAGGAAACTGCAGAGTCAATTGCCAACGTCTGATCAGCATCTAGATACTCAGACCATTGAATTTCTCTGACCCCATGATATAATTCATTTTCATCTTTGCTCTTAAATGAATGAATAGGAACCAATACTTTCAGAGCGGTACGCAGTTTCAAATTGGCTAAGTAAAGCAGCTCTTTGCTGCCTTCAAAGCTCACTGCTCTTGTGTGCTTTTCAATAGTATCTCCACCAAGGTTGAGTATCTCTTCTGAGAGTACGTCTTCTAGTCCTTGAAGGGTTTTAACGGTAATAATCACTTTTTAGAAACTTCGATAAAACTTTTCATGTGCCAATGCCAACATGGGTTTGTCTCCTTGGGTATCACCATAAGCATAAATACGCTCATACTGATCAAGTTGTAGCTCTAGCTTGATTCGCTTCACTTTTTCCTCTCCATAGCAATTGGGTGTGCTTAACCTTCCTGTGATCTTGCCCTGCTTAATGTCTAGTTCTGTAGCGATAAGCTGAATATTCAATAGGTCGCACCATTTTTTTAGCCACAGGTTTACGGAGGCGCTTACTACTACCACTTTATGTTGTTGGTTGATATGCCAACGCAACCGATCCATGGCACTTTTTCTCAACATACGAGGTATCTTTTCCATGGCAAATCCATCTGCTTTTGATTTAAATTCCTCTAGTGCGACACCTGAAAAGAAATAGCTAAGTACAAGAACCTTGGCTTTGTCGTTGGCAAGAAGCTTTGCTTTATACAGAATCAGGATAGGTGATAAGATGAAAAGTCCTAAGAAGTACCTAAAACCTCCTTTAGAATACCGAATGAACTGCATGAAGCTGTCCTTATCTGTAAGTGTGCCATCAAAATCAAAAAGTGCCAAATGTTTTCCTCCCGAACCACTCATAGTTTCAAGCGCTTAAAGATTGATTCAGGAATGTTGCGAATGATGAACATAATGTACTTCCACATCCACAAAACGTATGCTGTGTTACTCTTGGACTCCACTTTCTTATAAATCACTTTAGCCACATCCATAGGCTCTGCTGTTATGAAAGGTGGAAGTTTCATGCCTGCAGTCATGCGGGTTTTGATGAATCCAGGTAAAATGGTGAGCACATGCACTTGATGAGGATATAGTCTATTGCGAAGCCCTGATAAGTAGGCCGTAAATGCGGCTTTTGAAGCACCATAGATATAATTGCTTTGCCTGCCCCTGTCACCAGCTACTGAAGAAATTCCCACAATTACTCCAGATTTTTTTTCTTTAAACTCCTCTGCAACCACGTTTAAGATAGAAACTGCACCTGTAAAATTGGAATCAATTATTCTTTGCGCTTCTTCAAAATCTACTTCTGCTTTTTCATGATCCCCCAAGTACCCAAAAACCGTAATTACTACTGAGGGTCTTGTTGTTAGTTGGCTAAAAAACACTTGATGTGAGGTATAATCCAAAGCATCAAAAGAGGCTTGATGTATTTGCGCCCCAGTTCTGATTTCCAAGTCTCGTGCTTCTCTGTTCAAATCGCCTCTGCCGGCAAGTGTAATCCCATAGCCATTTTTGCCAAAGACTTCTGCAAGGGCTCTTCCCACATCAGATTTGGCACCTAAGATCAATAGATGTTTTTTGTTACTCATTTTCAGGGATTAAACTTTTTTGAATATCCTTACCAAGGTGTGATGCCTAAGCGATCTGATTGTACTGAACGAAAAGTACAACTAGGATTGATAGACTTACAAATATTGATAAATTGCTCGGCATGAGGATAACTTTTGAAAAATGTATCCTTGGTCATTCTTACGTCCTTGGTCAAATAAATTCTACCGCCCACTTCCAAAACGAGTTTATCCAATCGATCGAGTAGTGGAAACAATTCAGGTTTTATAGCGAAATCTAAAGCCAAAGTGTAGCCCTCCATGGGAAAGGATATGAGACTTTCTTGGTTGCCGAAAAGCTTAAGCACAGCTAAGAATGAACCTTGACCACTTTCTGCAATCGTTTTCAAGATCTTATGCATGGTGGTGTACCCTGCTTCCTTTGGGATCACAAATTGGTATTGGGTGAAACCTCGTTTTCCGTACATCTTGTTCCAATTCAATATGGCATCTAGTGGGTAGAAAAATGGATCATAATGCACAATATTCTCACTCTTCGATCTAAAGTTCTTGTGATAATACAGCCAATTGAATGCTTTAATGGAAAAGGTATTGAGCGCAAAGTGAGGAAAATAGAGTGGTATAGAAAGCGATGGTTTTTTATGTGTTGCCAGATTGTTGCTCGTTTGGCTGGCTTCTGCTGCACTTGCATGCTCGCCTGTCATCAAGACTGACCTCCCTATAGCGTTTCCTTTTTGCAGGCAATCTATCCATGCTACACTGTAGGTGTCTTGTTTCGTTTGCTCAAAAAGCTCAAATATATGTTTCAGGTTAATTGCCTTGTACGTGTTTTGTTTGATATAGGCACTTTCAACCTTTTTCAACCTGATTTTTACTGTGAGGATTATGCCTGTTAGACCCATACCACCAGCAGTAGCCTGAAACCACTCCTTTTCTCTTGGGGTAACTGTATGTATTTTCCCATCCTCTGTCATCAAAGTGAATTCTAGAATATGATTGGAAATGCTTCCCTCAGAGTGATGATTTTTGCCATGAACATCAGAGGCCAATGCACCTCCTAGTGTTACATACTTGGTGCCCGGTGTCACAGGCAAAAACCATCCTTTTGGCACAAAATACTCTAGGATTTGACCAAGCGAAATACCTCCCTCAGCCACCAAAATACCTTCTCTTTCATCAAATGAAAGGAAACGATCATAGGGCAGCATATCCAGCAATACCTCGCTTAATGCAGAATCTCCATAGCTTCTTCCCAATCCTCTTGGCAGCATGGTATGATTAGGGCTAAGCGCTTCGTCAATATCTGCTGAAGAATATACAGGAACAATTCTCGCTTCTTTTCTTGGGTAAAGCCCCCAATTACTCACTTCTTGCTGATAGGCCATGCTTAGAGATATAGAAAATAAATTATTACCGCTACCCATCCTATAAGAACTGCCTGAATAAAAGTGTCCTTTAGCAAAACTTTTGTTGGATTGCCACTGCGCTGCTCTACCAATGCTATCTGCAAATACCGCATCATACCAATGATGACAAAAAAGCTAGATAGATATAAATTCTCGGCATTGTGTACGGCCACCACCTCTGGCGATACGGTGTACTGGATATAGGTAACAATGATGATGGCACTTAGAAAATACAGGGTTCCATTCACGAAATCCAGATTATATCCTGAAAGTGACTTACGCAACACTTGTCCATCTTTTTGAAATAAGATCAAATCATCTCTACGTTTAGCTATTGCCAGAAACAGGGCCAGCAAGAAAATCATGATGATAAGCCATTTTGATAGTGCTATTTCTGCCAAAATTCCGCCTGCCCATACGCGTAACAAAAAACCAAGCGCAATAATCACAATATCTAGAATAGCTATTTGTTTCAACTTGTAACTATAAGCCAGATTCATTACTATATAAACAACCGGGATGTATATAAAATCCGATTTAGTGAGAAAAGCAACCCCCAAACCAGAAATCATAGTAATGCCCGCCCAAAGGGTGGCTTCACGTGGTTTGATTAGGCCGCTGGCAATGGGTCTGTGTTTTTTCTCGGGATGGTTTCTATCTTTATCTACATCTTGTAGATCATTGATAATGTAAATGCTGCTGGCTGTAAGGCTGTAAGAGATGAATCCTAGCATTAATTGAGAGAACAAATGAACTTCTAGAATCTGTTCAGCAAAAAATGCGGGTACAAAAAGGAAAAGATTTTTAACCCATTGGCTTACCCTAAGCAGTTTGAAATACACAAAAACGGAATGCATAGGGACAAATCTATAAAATCAACTTGGGTCTTTTAAACCGTATTCATAATAAAACAGAAAGCCGGACAATGCCGGCTTCCATATTTCATTTGTAACTCTTTTAGACAAAGCTACTTTCTTGGCTTTGAATGATATGAGCAGCTATTTTTCTTCTAGCTTCCTTAGTATTGTAAGAGGTATACTTTGTGAATCTCTTTAAACCCATCAAAAGCATGCGCTGCATATCTCCTTCTTCCATAGCATTTACAGCGTCCTTTCCAGATTTGTTAATCCTGTCAGACATATCGTATAGATAGGTTTTCAATGCAGCAATTGGTAATTCTGATGCTTCTTCTCCTCTAGCCATTACTATTTTCTCTACCCTCAGCAACACTGATTCAGCCATATAAATATCAATAATCATATCCGCTACATTCATCATGATCTCTTGCTCTTCTGCTAGCGCTTGCTGGTACTTTTGCGCGCCAGTTCCTGCAACCATTAGCACAGCCTTTTTAAGATTGGCTATGGTTTTCTTTTCTTCTGCAAACATGCCTTCCGTTTCGGCTCCGAAATCTGGAATAGAGGTGAGCTCCTTTTGAACTGACATAATCGGGCCCATGATATCTAGCTCGCCCTTCATCGCTTTCTTTAAGAGCATATCGATGATTAGCATGCGATTGATCTCATTGGTGCCCTCAAAAATTCTGTTGATTCGGGCATCGCGGTAGGCTCTATCCATAGGGTAATCAGCCGAAAAGCCATAACCTCCAAAAATCTGTACACCTTCATCAACTACAAAGTCGAGGCACTCCGAACCTGCTACTTTGAGAATAGCACACTCAATGGCGTATTCTTGTGCTGCGCCAAGTAAGGCTTCTGCAAATGTTTTTCCTTCAGCAGCCAATGCCTTTTCTGTCTGATAAATGTCATTTGTAGCACGATAGAGGGCACTCTCCAAAGCAAATATCTGTATTGCCTGCTCAGCTAATTTGTGTTGAATTGCTCCAAAAGAGGAAATCTTCTTTTTGAATTGCACCCTTTCATTTGCATACTTAATAGATGTAGTGGCCGCGTGTCTGGCGCCTCCTAGTACAGCGCCTCCTAATTTGATCCGACCAATATTCAAAATATTAAATGCGATAAGGTGGCCTTTTCCTATTTCTCCCAAAAGGTTCTCATAGGGTATCTGACAATCAGAGAAGAAAACCTGACGGGTAGAGGAGCCTTTAATTCCCATTTTATGCTCTTCATTTCCTAAAGACAATCCTGCTGCGCCTTTTTCCACAATAAAGCCTGTAAATTTATTGCCCTCAACTTGAGCGAATACAATAAATAGATCTGCAAAACCAGCATTTGTGATCCACATTTTCTGGCCATTTAGTTTCCATGATTTGCCATCAGCGCTAAGTTCAGCTTTAGTTTTTGCAGCTAAAGCGTCACTTCCCGACTCAGGTTCTGTAAGACAGTAACTCGCCTTAATTTCTCCAGTGGCAAGCTTTGCTAGGTACTTATCTTTTTGAGCGTCTGTTCCAAAATATAAGATGGGAAGGGTGCCAATACCGGTATGGGCAGAAAGTGCTACAGCAAAAGAATGTCCTGCTCCTATTCTATCGGTTACCAGCATGGTCGTGTTCAGATCTTTACCAAAGCCTCCATACTCTTCTGGAATGCTAATTCCTAGAAGTCCTAATTCTCCTGCTTTATCAAGAAGCCTTGGCATCAAACCTTCTTCCAAAGCATCTATTCTATCTAGATTGGGCCAAACTTCTGTTTTAAGAAAGTCATCGCAGGTTTGGGCAATCATCAATTGCTCTTCGCTAAAGTCCTCAGGTGTGAAGACCGGTGCAGATTCTGATTCCTTAATGAGGAACTCTCCGCCTTTAATTTTACTGATGAGGGTTTCCATGTTTCTATTTGTTTTTATTTCGTTTTTTATACTATCTTAATTCAGTAGTTCGTAAATTCCAGCTACACCCTGACCTCCACCTACACAGGCAGTGACCATTCCATATTTTTGGTTTCTCCGTCTCATTTCATTGAACAACTGGATAGATAATTTTGCTCCTGAACAGCCAAGTGGGTGGCCTAGCGCAATAGCTCCTCCGTTTGGATTTACTATTTCTTTGTCTATCTCCAGTGTCTTGATCACGGCCAAACTTTGAGCAGCAAAAGCTTCATTGAGCTCTATTTGGTGGATGTCTTGCAATTTAAGTCCTGCTTTTTTTAGCGCTAGAGGAATGGCTTCTATAGGTCCAATGCCCATAATTCTTGGCTCAACTCCTGTGGCAGCATAGCTCACCATCCTAGCAATCGGTTTTACATTTAGTTCTTTCAAAAGTTTTTCTGATACCACCATCACAAATGCAGCACCATCCGATGTTTGTGAGCTGTTACCGGCAGTTACACTTCCATTGTTGGCAAATACCGGCTTCAGTTTCGACAGTGCTTCTATAGAAGTGTCCTTCCTTGGGCCTTCATCGGTATCCACTACATACTTCTTTGTTTTTCTTTTTCCTTCTTTATCTACAAAGGTCTCTGTGACTTCAATGGGTATTATTTCATCTTTAAACTTACCTGCCTCAATGGCTGCCACGGCTTTTTGATGCGACATGTAAGAAAATTCATCTTGTGATTCCCTACTTATGGAGTACTCGCCAGACACTTGCTCTGCCGTGAGTCCCATACTGGTATAATAATCGGGATGCTTAGAAGCAATGTTAAAATTCAGAGCCGTTTTCCACCCCATTACAGGAACCATAGACATGGATTCTGTGCCTCCAGCAATGATACAATCTGCCATTCCTGAATGTATTCTTGCAGATGCAATAGCAATGGCTTCTAACCCAGAACCGCAGTACCTATTTATAATCATTCCTGGGACATTCATTGGTAAGGCCAAAAGCGAAATCATCCTTCCCATTTGCATTCCTTGCTCCGCCTCTGGTACAGCATTTCCCACAATTAGGTCCTCTACTCTGCGTGGATCAAGATTTGGGATTGTTGATACAAGTTTTTTTATAACCTCAGCAGCCAGATCGTCTGGTCTTGTAAATCGAAAGCCCCCTTTTCCGGCCTTGCCTACTGCTGTTCTATATCCTGCTATGATGTATGCTTCCATGCTTCTAATATTTTAGTTTCTTAAAGGTTTTCCTGAGGTCAATATGCTTTGAATTCTCTCTAAGGTTTTTCTTTCTCCCGTGAGTGATACAAATGCTTCACGTTCTAGATCAAGAAGGTATTGCTCCGATACCATCTGTGGGTAGGACAAGTCTCCTCCTGCCATGACATAGGCCAGTTTTTCAGCGATTTTCTGATCATGCTCGGAGATGTAGCGGCCCATTTTCATGCCGTTAATTCCTGCTTTGAATAAGGCTATTGCCGATTTCCCCAAAACTTTAACATCGGATCTTGGGATTGGTTGAATATAGCCTTCATCTGCCATTTTTATAACAACGGCCTTGGCTTCTGCTATTTGACGATCCTTATTTAGAGTAATGCCATCCTTGTCTCTTATGATATGCATGTCTTTTGCTTCATAAGCAGAAGTAGCCACTTTGGCCATAGCAATATTCATAAATGCATTTTGTAAAGTGTTCAACTCAGGGTCGCCAGATTCATAGGCGTCTGAACAACGTAACACAAACTCCTTGGTGCCACCTCCAGCTGGAATGACTCCTACCCCAAATTCTACAAGCCCGATATAAGTTTCTGCCAAAGCCTGCACCCTATCGGCATGGAGCGCCATTTCACAACCTCCTCCCAAGGTAAGCCCATGAGGGGCTACTACTACGGGTATACTTGAGTATCGTACTCTCATCATGGTATTTTGAAATTGCCTAACCATGAAATCTACCTCATCAAATTCTTGCTCGATGGCATACATAAAGACCATTGCAAGATTGGCTCCTGCTGAGAAATTTTGCCCCTCATTTGCGATGACCAATCCTTTAAATTCTTTTTCTGCTTTGTCTATGGAGTAATTAATTCCTTGGATGACTTCAGAGCCGAGTGTGTTCATCTTCGTGTGGAACTCGAGATTCAAAACACCATCACCAATGTCGTAAAGTGTGCATCCAGCGTTGCCCCACACTACCTTATCTTGTTTGAGTGTCTCAAGCAGAATAAAGTCTTCTGTGCCGGGTATACCTTTATAGGATTTAGTAGAGATATCGTAAAACTTCTTAGATCCTCCAGATACTTGATAAAAAGTTGATTTTCCAGAGGCGAGCATTTCATATACCCAGCTGGCAGGTTTATAACCAAGACTTTCCATCTGTTTGGCGGTTTTCTCAACGCCTAAAATATCCCATGTTTGAAATATTCCTGTCTCCCATCCGAATCCTGCACAAATAGCATCATCGATTTGATATAGATCATCGGCTATTTCAGGTATTCGATGAGTTACGTATTGAAATACCCCGAAGAAACTATGTCTGTAAAACTCTCCTGCTTTATCTGTTCCTGCAAGAAGAATTTTAAATCTATCTCTATGATTTTCAATGGCCTTTGTGCCTTCCAGTGTGGCAAACTTTACCTTTTTCTGAGGCACATACGTCAAGGTATTGAGGTCAAGTGATACAATTTCTCTTGCACCTTCTGCTGTTTTACTTTTCTTGTAAAAGCCTTGTGCCGTTTTGTCGCCTAGCCACTTATTGGCTTCCATAGAACGCATGAATGCCGGTATTTTAAACAGTTCTTTGCTTTCATCGTTAGGCAAACCGTTGTGCAAATTGTCCGCAACTTTTATGAGCGTATCTAAACCTACTACATCTGCAGTTCTAAATGTTGCTGATTTTGGTCTTCCAATGATAGGGCCTGTAAGCTTGTCAACTTCATCAATACTCATGTCGAGTTTTTGCATAGTCTCTACCACCTTCATGATAGAGTATATGCCCACTCTATTGGCTATAAATGCAGGAGTGTCTTTGCAGAGGACAGTGGTCTTTCCCAGATTAAGGCTTCCAAACT
>DAINOB010000078.1:0-9189 GCA_036735585.1 Cytophagales bacterium
TAGCCTTCCGCCTTAGAGGATATTGGGGCTTGGCCAATGAGGAAGGGAAGGTGGTATTTCCTGCACAGGCTCGCAAGATTAATTTTCTTGACTCTTTAAACCTTTGGCAATTGCAAAATGACACAGCCCATGGCGTGATGGATCGTGATGGTTGTTTCATCACTTCTTTTGCTCGCTGGTTTGATAGTCTTGGTGCCACAACATCACCCTTTACGGTCATTAAAAAACAAGCGCGCTTTGGAATGATCGATCCCGAGGGTAGACTTAGAATTTCCAACCGCTATGAGGATCTTCGGCCATTCAAGGATGGAAGAGCAGCTTTTAAGATAGCAGGCAAATGGGGTTTTATCGATCTCAGCGAATCCATTGTCATTCAGCCTGAATACGATTCAGTCGATAACTTTTTTGGAGATGTGGCAAGGGTTTGGATCAATGGATATTCTACCCTAATTCAGGTTGAAGGCAAAACACTCATCGACAGTATTACCATTCCAGTATCCCAGCATTGGGGGTACTGGAAAATTCAGAGAAATGGGAAACAAGGAATCATCGATGCAAATGGGAAGAGAATACTGCCAGCCATTTATGACGATATCAGTGTCATAAGCCCTTTACGTATTGTAGTGAAAAAAGGAGTCCAATGGGGACTGACTGATGAAAAAGGAAGTTGGATACTTACTCCTGATCAATACGCTATCATTATGTCTGCCAATGGAATAGACGAAATTTCAGCTTTGCCGCCATTGGATTATTCATTTACCTTTGGCGAAATTGAAAAATGAAACATAAGCTACTATTCTTAGCAACACTATTACTACTCTACTGCCATGCTAAAGCGCATGTGCCTATTGTGTTTGAATATGTGGTATTTGGGGAAAAGTTTCCGCTTTTGCGCTCCTCAAAAATAATTCAAGATCATAATGGTATGCTATGGATTGGTACTCAAGAAGAAGGACTATTCAGCTACAATGGCGTGACAAACAAGCAGTATGTACCCATTCCAGGAGATAGTACCAGCTTGGCATTTAGAGTAATCAATGATATAATGGAAGACGAAAATGGCATTTTATGGTTGGGTACCAGAGGAGGTATTGCTCGGTACGATAGTAAAACCAAAAGCTTCACCAATACTTTCATCAAAACCAATTCTTCTTTCCAAAACACCGTCCAAGTTGTAAATATTTCCTCAAGATACGTTATTGCTTCAGCACCAAATACTGCCATGTATCTTGTTTCTAAAGAAAAAAAAGAGCCTGTAAAACCAGTTGAAATTCCAAAAACCTTATTAAATCATCCCGAAATTCAGATACACTATCCAGCACCGATTTGGGCTCAAAATAAAGAAGGGCTGTGGTTTTATTTTTACAGAGATCAAATTTATAGGTGGGACAGTACAAATTTGAGTATAGTCTTTGTCATAAATATTCCCTTAAAATCTTCATTGGGCAAGACCAAAGCACCATCAGGTGTAGTTTGTGATGAACGCGGAGTTTTTTGGATAGTAAATACGGATGGGTCAATTAACCTGTTCAACCCAAAAACCAAATCTATTCAGTCCCTAATTACAAGCGATTTGCTTTCAGTTGACGAAAATAATACAGTAAAGAATCCGGTATTTGCTTTCGGTAAATTATTTATACCCACAGGTATAAAAGGCTTGGTAACATTAGATACAGCTTCATTAAGCTTAAATAGGATTTCACTTGGCTCCACAAATTACACCTTCAGCTCTTTGGAATCCATGTTATCATCAGATCGAGTTTTAAGCATATTAAATGATGAAACTGGCTCCCTTTGGGTAACTACTTTTGCGGGTATATATAAATACAATCCCGGCAAAGTTAGGTTTGCCAAAATTGAAAGTAAACCAAGCCCTCTTGATGAAAAAGATCTTTTAACTCATGTAATCAATTTTCATGAACTCGACACTTTTGACTTTTTAATCTTTGATGTGAAAGGCAACATGTGGAGATATAATAGATTGACACAAGATATACGATGCATCACAGGAAATAAGTCTTACAACCATACTAATTTAAAAGGCTATTGTGCAGAAAGCATCAATGCTGATCAACTATTGGTGGGCACTGATACAGGCGTATACATCTTTGACCTAAAACAAAACAGGGTAATAAAAACTATTTTCTACGAGCAAAAAATAACTCGGGGTGCAAGCAATAAAGTCATAGATATTTTGCCTCTGGATAAAAATACCTACCTGCTTGCATGTATTCAAGGTGTTATTCTTTTCCGTGTTGATTCACTTACATTCAGCTATTTTCAATATAAAAATGGCAGCAAATCTTCAAGGGCTATCGGGGTTAAAAATTTTCATAAGGACTCCAAAGGCCGAATTTGGGCAGCAAGTATAAGAGAAGGATTGCTGTTTGTTGATGTCCCACGCCAGCAGCTCATTCATGTATTGGATAATATTAAGCAGGATGAAGCCTTTTTCGACCCTAGAGTTATGTCAGTCACAAGCATTGGGGATAGATTTTATCTTGGAACTTGGGGCAATGGTTTGGTAGAAATAAAATTACCCAGTCGATTTCCACAAAACGTGATTGGGGCTGAAAAGGCCAATCTTGAAATTTCTAAATTATTCCCTAGCCAAGTAGTGTATAGTGCTATAGAAGATGACCAAGGATATATGTGGAGCAGCACGAATAAGGGCCTTGTAAAGTATAATTTGAATACGGGCTATGTGAGATCTTTCGATCTTAACGATGGATTACAGGGGTTTGAGTTCAACATGAATGCGTATCTGAAAGCAAGCGATGGCTGTATGTTATTTGGAGGAATTAGTGGGTTCAATTTTTTCAATCCAAATAATGTGGTTTCCAATACGGCTACTACAACACCCAAAATATCCGAACTAGAAGTTTTTAATTTTGAATCGAGAGACAGTAAGATATATGAAATGCTCGACATATCCGTGGTGAACTTAGGATACCGTGAAAATAACATTAAGATTTCCTTTTATTATCCACATTATATGAATCCCAGTGGCAACCAGTATATGTATAAACTGGAAGGTTTAGATAATAAGTGGCATTCCTTGGGCAAAAGCACTTCTGTAATCTTCAATAATCTATCATCAGGCCAATATACCTTTAAGCTTAAAGCAGCAAATGCCGACGGAATATGGTCTGAAAAAGAATCTAGTTTCGTACTGACGGTGAGTTACCCTTTTTGGCTTGACTGGCGGACATATGGTATGGCACTATTAGTTTCATTCAGTTCATTCGTGCTGTATATAGGTTATAAAAATCGCAGAGAACAAGCTTTCAAGCTAAAATTAGAGGCAGAGATAGCTCAAAAAACCAATGATATTCAAGGAATAAATGCGTCTTTGGAGAAGCAAAACCAACAGCTAAAAGAGATCACAGAAAAATTAGAAATAGAAAACAAAAGCAAGGATGTAATTTTCTCCATTTTAAGTCATGACCTGAGAGCTCCACTTACTACGCTCAAAGGTTTGATGAATGTCTATCAAAACAAAAATTCCGGGCTGAGCAAGGATGACCTGTTTGGGCACATGTATAAGCTTCAAGGATCGGTGGATAATTCCCTGCAACTGATTGACACCATATTATATTGGTACCACGCCCAAGGAAGCAATATGGATGTAAAGAAGAATCCCCTATTGCTTCATGAGTTGGTTGAGCGCTCAGTATCAGTTTATCGTGCTGTAGCAGACAAAAAGATGGTTTTTGTCAAAATTGAAATAGACCCGATGTTGGAAGTGAATACAGATGAAGACATGATGTCAGTGGTTATTAGGAATCTGGTATCCAATGCAGTAAAATTTAGCCCTAAGGGAGGCAAAGTCACTGTGATTTCTACGGTGACAGAAGAGGTAGCAACTCTATGTATATCCGATCAGGGAGGAGGTATCCCCACAGAAGTGATTGAAATGATTCAAAAAAGAGGGCAAGCCATAAGTAGTAAAGGAACTTTAGGTGAAAAAGGTACAGGATTGGGGCTGGCCTTGGCCTTTAGATTTTGTAAGGCATGTGATGTAAACCTATCAATTAACTCAACCAACAATATGGGCACTACAATATGCTTAACATTTCCTCTAGTGTCTTCACACTAAATTTGTTGAATTCATCGATGACTGTGGCAAATCGAATTTACTCTTACCTTTGCACACTCGAAAAAAACAGGTGAAATTTTTAATCTATACAATCAATCCAACAATCAAATGAATAATCTGATTTATGCACTACCCGCACTAGGCGTAGTAGGTCTGCTTTATGTGCTTTGGCGCTCTGCATGGGTAAGCAAACAAGATCCAGGTACAGAAAAAATGCAGAAAATAGCTAGCCATATTGCCGAAGGTGCAATGGCATTTTTGAAAGCTGAGTATAAAATTCTAAGCATTTTCGTGGTTTCAGTTGCAATTCTTTTAGCAGTTACTGCCAATCAGGAAACCTCTTCCTCGTTTGTAGGGCTCTCCTTCATACTAGGTGCATTTTGTTCTGCTTTGGCAGGATTTATTGGTATGCAGGTGGCAACCAAGGCCAATGTGCGTACTACCAATGCAGCGCGTACCTCCTTAGGTAAGGCATTAGAAGTAGCCTTTGCAGGTGGCTCGGTGATGGGTATGGGTGTGGTAGGATTGGGAGTGCTCGGACTTAGCATTCTATTTATTGTATATGGAAATATGTTTGGCCTCGATGGCCCAGAGAATGTAAACAGAGTAATCACCATTATAACTGGTTTTTCGTTTGGAGCTTCTTCAATAGCACTTTTTGCTCGAGTTGGTGGTGGTATTTATACCAAAGCTGCTGATGTAGGTGCAGACCTTGTAGGAAAGGTTGAAGCTGGAATTCCAGAAGATCACCCTTTAAATCCAGCCACTATCGCTGACAATGTGGGTGACAACGTGGGAGACGTAGCGGGTATGGGTGCCGATCTTTTTGAATCTTATGTAGGATCTATTGTAGGTACTATGGTTTTGGGTGCAGCTTTTATGGCATCAGGATTTAATGATGCGTTTAATGGCTTATCAGCAGTTCTTTTGCCCTTATTTTTAGCTGGAACAGGTATTTTAGTTTCAATCATAGGTACCTTCTTCGTAAAAGTGAAAGAAGGTGGAGATCCTCAGAGAGCACTCAATATTGGAGAATTTGGATCATCACTGATTATGATTGTGGCCTCTTATTTTATCATCACCGGTATGCTTCCAGAAAGCTGGACATACAATGACCTACTGTATGGCACTGAGCGTAACATGACTTCTATGGGTATTTTCATTGCCACCATCATTGGACTTGTAGCAGGACTGCTGGTAGGATTGGTCACTGAATATTATACAGGTATGGGAAAAGGACCTGTAAACTCTATCGTAAAACAATCTTCTACTGGAGCTGCCACCAATATCATTGCTGGCTTAGGTGTAGGTATGATGTCCACTGCTATCCCTGTGATCATCATTGCGTTCTCTATCATCGGTGCATTTCACTTTGGTGGATTGTATGGTATAGCCATTGCTGCGGTAGGTATGCTTTCTAATCTTGGTATTCAGCTGGCAGTAGATGCCTATGGACCTATATCTGACAATGCTGGTGGAATAGCAGAAATGTCAGAACTTCCCAAAGAAGTAAGAAAGAGAACAGATAAACTAGATGCTGTAGGAAATACGACTGCAGCCATCGGTAAAGGTTTCGCCATTGCATCTGCTGCACTCACAGCTCTTGCTCTATTTGGAGCCTATATGACAGCCGCAAATATCCGTAGCATTGACATTTCTAAATCAGAAGTAATGGCAGGCTTACTTATTGGAGCTATGTTACCCTTTGTATTTTCAGCCTTATCTATGAATGCAGTAGGGCGCGCGGCCATGAGTATGATCAACGAAGTGCGTAGACAATTCAAAGATATTCCTGCTCTAAAGGCAGCACTAGAAGTAATGCGCAAAAACGATGGGAAAGATATGGAGCACTGGTCTGCTGAGGATCAAAAGACATTTCAAGAAGCGGATGGAAAAGCTGAGTACGGCAAATGCGTAGAAATTTCTACCAAAGCTGCTATCCGTGAAATGGTATTCCCCGGTCTTTTAGCGGTAGTAGTTCCTGTTGCCGTTGGTTTTACCCCTCTTTTTGGTGCAGAAGGACTTGGAGGATTGCTGGCAGGTGTTACCGTTGCTGGAGTTCTCATGGCGATATTTCAGTCCAATGCAGGTGGAGCTTGGGACAATGCGAAAAAATCATTTGAAGAAGGCGTAGAAATCAATGGCCAGAAATATTATAAAGGCTCTGACCCTCACAAGGCTGCGGTTGTAGGTGACACAGTGGGTGATCCATTTAAAGATACTTCAGGTCCTTCCTTAAATATCCTTTTAAAATTGATGTCTGTTGTAGCCTTGGTTATTGCACCTCTTATTGCTTTGGAAAAAATGGCAACACCAGTAGCCCCTGAGTCTGCATCTATGATTTCAACCAAAGCAGTAGCTGGGCCCGATCTTACAGAAGCAGCTGGATCATGGGTAATCGATGGGGCGCATACCTTTGTGGATTTCCGCATCCGACATATCATGACAGATTCTAAAGGATCCTTTGAGAACGTATCAGGTGAGGTAAATCTGACTCCAACACTTGAAGGCTCCTCCATCATGATCACTATGGATCCTGCGAGCATAAATACCAAGAACGAAAAGCGTGATACTCATTTACGCAGTGCCGACTTCTTTGATGTAGCAAACCATCCTGAAATGTTCTTTAAGTCTACCGAGGTTTCAAAAACTAATGACGGATATGTAGCAAAAGGCATCTTAAAGATTCATGGCATTGAAAAAGAAATCTTGCTTCCTTTTCAATATGCTGGTAAGAGCAAGACTCCATTTGATGTTGAGGTTATTGCCTTTCATGCAGAATATAAAATAAATAGAAATGACTTTGGCATCAGCTATATGCCAGGAGTTCTAGGTGATGAAGTGTCCATTGAGATTTCAGTGGAAGCCAATCCTGCACCAGCTCCTGCCCAGTAAATTTAAACCTATTGCAATCTTACCATCCCTTGTCGTATCCACGGCAGGGGATTTTGTTTTAAATCCTATGCAATTACACCAACTTCAATTTGAACCATACATTACAGAGGAAACCATTCAAAATGCCGTAAAGTCAATGGGCGCAGAAATCTCCAAGGCGTATCATGGCAAAGCTGTCCCTGAGGTTGTAGTTGTTTTGTCTGGTGCTTTTATTTTTGCCGCTGACTTATTGAGAGTACTTAATTTTTCACCAAAAATTCACTTTATTAAACTTGCCTCTTATGAAGGAACCCAGAGTTCTGGAGAAATGCGTGAAGAGTTGATGCCTCTCGAGGCGCTTCGAGGCAAACCCGTACTTGTGATTGAAGACATCCTAGATACTGGTAACACCTGGAATTACCTCCATCAGCGACTCCTAAATCTTGGTTGTACAGAGATTGCCCTTGCAGCTTTAGTAGTAAAGAAATCATTCGATGTAGAAAAACTACAGCACTTCTACAGGGGTATAGAAATAGAGAATGAATTTGTGGTGGGCTACGGATTAGACTACAATGGTCTGGGGCGAAACCTAAAGGACATTTTTAAACTTAAAAAATAATTTTGATTAATTCCTCATTATCAGCAATATATCCGTTTTCAAATACTTACAAACGTTTCTATCCGTATCTAAATAATTAACAACCGAATTCACTGAAGCACACCTATCACCTTTGCACTGTCGGTTTTGAAATCATCCGGCTTAAACAAATTCATCATTCATTTAAAACAATTAAAATCATGAGAAATTTTAAAAACAGTGTGCAGCTCATCGGAAGAATCGGAAATGAACTAGAGCTAAAAGAAGTATCAGAAGGAAAGAAAGTATTGCGCCTTAGCCTTGCCACCAACGACACGTACAAAAATGCACAAGGTGAAAAAATAACCGAAACGCAGTGGCACAATGTAGTGGTGTGGGGCAAGCCTGCAGAAGTCCTATACAAGTACAGTGCAAAGGGTGCAGAGGTAGGCATTGAAGGCAAATTGGTAACCCGTAGTTATGAAGACAAAACCGGTAACAAAAAATATGTAACTGAGGTAGTGGCAAATGATGTGATGTTGCTCAGCAGCGCCTCTCGCCAACAGCAGTAGATTTAACTACCCTAAAAAAAAGGCTGCCAATTAATTTAGGCAGCCTTTTTTACTTGTTTAAGGTAAGTGAAGGGTTTTTACAAAATAAGCCTCAAAACTTAACTGTCAACCCTACTTGGGTATTCAATCCTCTGATCGCGATGGCATAATCTTCAACAGGGTCAGCCAGTTTTAGCTTATTCCCTTTATTCGGTCCGCTGTTGTATTCTATCGCATCTATGTTGTGAAAGCTATAGTCTGCAAGTGCAAAGATTCCGAAATGGTTTCCGAAATACTTTCTCCATTGTAGCCCTATAAAAAAATTGGTTCCACCGCCTCTTACATCTATTGCCTCCTGATTAGGTTTATTTTCTTGGTAGGCAAATCCAGAGCCTCCAACTCCTAATTTGGCTAGAATGGTTGAGCTTTTCCCATTGTACACGTGAAAATTCAAGGACAAACCTAAATTCAATCCTTGAGCCGCATTGGCCGAATCTTGGTTGCTTATATAGCTTTGAGGCAAAAGATATAAGCTTATACCAAAGACATTGCTAATGCCATATTCAATTCCTACTGGAACTACCACAGCGGCAGCACCTCCATCGGAGTTCTTTGGATTATTATCACTGACATCGTAAAAACCTAGACCTAGTCCAGCATCAATTACAAAATTCCCCTTTTCAAACCCTTGAGCTTTCAGCCAAGTTTGAGCAAATAGCATACATAGTAGTACCAGTACTGTTTTTTTCATGGTATCAGAAGATTAGATTTGTTGATCAAAAATAAATTTATTTTTGAAAGGTAGCCAATGATTTCAAATACTGTAAAATGTGCCAGTAGTATATTATCGAAAATGATTCTATCGATTTTGTATTTAGGTACAATCACTCATAGTAGTGCACAAAATTACACCTCATTCAAAGTAGGGAATAATACAGATATAATCTCTTCTCCTGCGGGCGGAGTGTGTCTTATGGGCGGGGCTACAGAAAACGATCAGGCAATGCGATGGTTTCTGCAAAACGCCAATGGCGGAGATGTGGTAGTGCTCAGAGCAACGGGAGGCAGTGGATACAATGCTTATTTTT
>DAINOB010000079.1:0-9147 GCA_036735585.1 Cytophagales bacterium
TTACGGTCCACTATCTTTTTAGCCGACTTTACAGTTTTTACTATACCTCTTTCTATCAGCTTACGAATGATGAACGGCTTGAACAATTCAGCAGCCATATCTTTTGGGAGCCCACATTCATGAAGTTTAAGCTCGGGGCCCACTACGATTACAGAACGGCCTGAATAATCCACCCTTTTTCCTAATAGATTTTGGCGGAATCTTCCTTGCTTACCTTTAAGCATGTCGGATAAAGACTTTAGTGCCCTATTTCCTTCTGCTCTTACAGCGTTAACTTTCCTTGAATTATCAAAGAGAGAGTCTACTGCTTCCTGAAGCATTCTTTTCTCATTTCGAAGAATTACTTCTGGGGCTTTTATTTCGATCAACCTTTTTAATCGATTGTTTCGAATGATTACTCTTCTGTACAAATCGTTAAGATCTGAAGTAGCGAATCTACCTCCATCCAAAGGAACTAATGGTCTTAGCTCTGGTGGGATAACTGGGACCATTTTAATGATCATCCACTCTGGTCTGTTTTCAATTCTTGTTTGGGCATCTCTGAATGCCTCTACTACTTTTAGACGCTTAAGAGCCTCTGCTTTTCTTTGCTGAGAAGTGTCATTTTCCGCACTATGTCTCAGGCTGTAGCTAAGTTCATCTAACTCGGTACGAGCAAGCAGCATTTGTAATGCCTCTGCCCCCATTTTGGCAATGAACTTGTTAGGATCGTTATCTTCCAATTCTTGGTTGTCTCTAGGAAGCTTATCTAGAATATCAAGATACTCATCTTCTGTAAGAAAATCCATTTGGTTGATCCCATCAGCTGCTTTAATTCCAGATTGAATTACCACGTATCTTTCGTAGTAAATGATCTGATCAAGCTTTTTTGTAGCTAGTCCTAGGAGATAACCTATTTTATTAGGCAAAGATTTAAAGTACCAAATGTGCGCTACTGGGACCACCAATTCTATATGGCCCATACGCTCTCTTCTTACTTTTTTCTCCGTCACTTCTACTCCACAGCGGTCGCAAATAATGCCTTTATACCTTATTCGCTTGTACTTTCCACAATGACATTCCCAATCTTTAACCGGTCCAAATATTTTCTCACAAAATAGACCGCCCATTTCGGGTTTATATGTCCTGTAATTGATTGTTTCAGGTTCAGTCACTTGACCATGAGAGCTTTCCAAAATTGATTCTGGAGAGGCAAGGCTTATGGTTATTTTAGTGAAATCCTGATTGAGTTTTCTATTCTTTCTGAATGCCATAGTTCAATTACTTATTAATCCGGGTTTGTTTTTCAATTCCGGTTGTACTCTTAAATTTAATCCAGTGTAATCTCTAATGCCAATCCTCTTAATTCATGTACCAATACATTAAATGATTCAGGAATACTGGGTTTAGGCATGTTTTCACCTTTCACAATGGCCTCATAGGCTTTTGCTCTACCGATGACATCATCAGATTTCACAGTAAGTATTTCCTGTAAAACATTAGCTGCTCCAAACGCTTCGAGAGCCCATACTTCCATTTCTCCAAAACGCTGGCCACCAAATTGGGCTTTACCACCAAGAGGCTGCTGTGTGATGAGTGAATAAGGGCCGATAGACCTCGCGTGCATTTTATCATCTACTAAGTGACCAAGCTTAAGCATATAAATGATCCCAACTGTCACCTTTTGATCAAACTTTAATCCGGTAAGACCATCGCAAAGCTGTGTTCTACCAAATTCAGGAAGTTTAGCAGCGTTAAGTTCATGTACTACTTCGTCTTCTGTAGCTCCATCAAAAATTGGCGTAGCATACGTTTTTCCGAGTTTTCGACCTGCCCATCCGAGTACCGTTTCATAAATCTGTCCAAGGTTCATCCTTGAGGGTACCCCTAGAGGATTAAGTACAATATCCATCGGTGTTCCATCTTCAAGGAAAGGCATATCCTCTTCTCTAACGATTTTTGCTACCACGCCCTTGTTACCGTGTCTACCGGCCATTTTATCACCAACCTTAAGCTTACGCTTTTTGGCTATGTATACTTTGGCTAATTTAACAATACCTGTTGGCAGTTCGTCTCCCACTTCCAGAGTGAATCTTTCTCTTTTGAATTTACCTGTGATCTCATTACGCTTTTTATTGTAATTGTTCACAAGCTTGATGATGTTCTTGTTAATGTTGTCATCATCTGTCCAGCCATTGAGATTAAGATCAGATATGAAGTTTACCTCTTCAGGAACACTATAATTGCTTTCGTCTCTAAAACGGTTAGATTCAGGGAAAACATTTTCTGTGATATTCTTCCTGTTGAATTTAACACCTTTAGACATTATCTCCTCTCCAAACTTGTGCTTTATTCCTTTACAAGTTTTTCCTTCTACTAGAGTTAATAATTTGTCGATGAGAAGGTTTCTTAATTGAACTAGATCCTTTCCGTATTTTGACTTCAATACTTCTACATCCTTCTTTGACTTGGTTCTAATATCCTTGTCTTTTTTAGGTCTGGAGAAAAGTTTGGTATCAATGACCACACCACGAAGTGAGGGTGGCGCCTTAAGAGAAGCATCTTTGACATCTCCTGCTTTATCTCCAAAAATTGCGCGAAGCAACTTCTCCTCGGGAGTTGGGTCACTTTCACCTTTTGGAGTGATTTTACCAATCAAGATGTCTCCTTCTTTTACCTCTGCTCCTACGCGAATTATCCCGTTTTCATCGAGATTTTTTACCGCATCTTCGCTAACGTTTGGTATTTCAGATGTCAATTCTTCTTCACCCCTACGAGTATCCCTTACTTCTAATTCGAATTCTTCAATATGAATCGAGGTGAAGATGTCCTCTCTAACGACTTGTTCAGAGATTACAATGGCATCTTCAAAATTGTATCCCTGCCATGGCATAAAGGCTACAAGTAGATTTCGGCCTAATGCGAGCTCTCCACCTTGGGTAGCATAACCTTCGCACAATACCTGGCCTTTAGTAACCTTTTCGCCCAGTTTTACTATTGGCTTTAGATTAATACAGGTATCCTGATTTGTTCTTCTAAACTTGATCAGACTGTATGATTTGTATTCTGTATCGAAATAAATCAACCTATCTTGATCAGTTAGATCATACTTAATTACAATTTTCTTAGAGTCCACATAATCAACTACTCCATCTCCTTCGGCTGCAATGAGCGTACGAGAGTCAGATGCCACTCTTCTTTCCAATCCTGTTCCTACAATCGGAGCCTGAGGTCTAAGTAAGGGCACTGCTTGACGTTGCATGTTAGAGCCCATCAAAGCTCTGTTTGCATCATCATGCTCTAAGAATGGTATCAAAGATGCTGCTACTGAGACAATCTGATTAGGAGCTATATCCATGAAAGCAAGCTGCTTTGGCTCTACTACAGGAAAATCGCCTTCAAATCTGGCTTTTACTTTATCACTCTTAAAATCACCTTTTTCATCAATGATAGCGCTGGCTTGCGCAATGTATTGATCATCTTCTTCTTCAGCAGTAAGGAAGATAGGTGCTAAATTTACTTTAACATTGCCATCTTCTACTTTCATGTAAGGAGTTTCAATAAAGCCCATGCTATTTACTTTGGCATGAACACAAAGTGAGGAAATAAGTCCTATGTTAGGACCCTCTGGTGTTTCGATAGTACACAATCTTCCGTAGTGTGTGTAATGCACATCACGTACTTCAAATCCTGCACGCTCTCTGGATAGACCACCGGGGCCTAGAGCCGACATTCTTCTTTTGTGTGTTATTTCTGCCAATGGATTGGTCTGATCCATAAATTGGCTCAATTGATTTGTCCCAAAGAAGCTGTTGATCACTGAAGAAAGTGTTCTTGCATTAATCAAATCAACAGGTTTGAAGTCCTCGTTATCGCGAACGTTCATCCTTTCTTTGATGGTACGTGCCATCCTAGCAAGACCAACTCCAAACTGACTGTACAGCTGTTCTCCTACAGTTCTAACTCGTCTGTTGCTCAAGTGATCAATATCATCTACGAGCGATTTCGAGTTGATTAAACCAATAAGATACTTTACTATCTCTATGATGTCGTGTGTTGTAAGTACTCTTACATCGAAATCAATAGTGAGGTTGAGTTTTTTATTAATTCTATACCTTCCTACTTCTCCTAAATCGTAACGTTTGTCAGAGAAGAATAGATTTTGAATGATATCTCTGGCAGTTTGCTCATCAGGAGCTTCAGTATTTCTAAGCTGCCTGTAAATTTGCTCTACCGCTTCCTTTTCAGAGTTTGAATTATCCTTATGTAGAGTGTTATAAATTATTGCATAATCTGCAATGTTCACATCATCTCTATGTAGAATGATAGACTTAACACCTGAAGTTAAAATGGTTTCAATATCCTCTTGTGTGATTTGAGAATCACGTTCTAGCAATACTTCGTTTCTATCGATAGATACCACTTCACCGGTGTCTTCATCTACGAAATCTTCAGTCCACGTACGAAGCACTCTTGCGGCTAACTTTCTGCCTACAGATTTCTTTAAAGCTGCATTGGTAGCATTGATTTCTTCTGATAAACCGAATAGGTCAAGTATATCCTTGTCAGTACCGTAACCTATAGCTCGCAATAAAGTGGTAACTGGGAATTTTTTCTTCCTGTCAATATAGGCATACATAACGTTGTTCACGTCGGTAGCGAATTCAATCCAGCTTCCCTTGAAAGGGATGATTCTTGCAGAATAAAGCTTAGTTCCGTTGGTATGTTTGCTTTGCGCAAAGAATACTCCAGGCGACCTATGTAATTGACTTACAATAACTCTTTCTGCACCATTAATTACAAAAGAGCCCCTTTCTGTCATGTAAGGAATATTACCCAGAAAAACCTCTTGCTCTATTGTTTGGAAACCTTCGTTATCTTCATCATTACATAAAAGCCTTAACTTGGCCTTTAATGGAACTGAGTAAGTTAGACCTCTCTCGATACATTCATCAACCTGATATTTCGGAGGATCGACCGTATAATCTACAAACTCAAGGACAAAATTCTCCCTTGAATCACTGATGGGAAAATTTTCGGCAAAGACTTTATAGAGTCCTTCTTTAGTTCGATTTTCTGTTGGTGTTTCGAGTTGAAAAAAATCTTTGAAAGATTGAACCTGCACATCGAGGAAGTCGGGGTATTCCACGAATGCTTTGGCTTTTGCGAAACTGATTCTTTTATTAATTGCCAAGACCTTAGAAATTTATTTTTAATGCTATAATTTTCCTGCTTTTGGAGCAGGTATAAATAGGATTAGACCCCGATGTTTTCGGGGCCTTGAGAGAATACCTGTAAGAGGCTAATGCCCAACTTACTTGATTTCTACTTCAGCTCCTGCTTCTTCAAGTTGTTTCTTGAGAGCATCAGCTTCATCTTTAGCTACACCCTCTTTAACAGGCTTTGGAGCACCGTCTACTAGATCCTTAGCTTCTTTAAGTCCAAGCCCAGTAAGGTCTTTTACCAATTTAACTACAGCTAGCTTAGCACCACCTGGGCTCTTAAGAATAACATCGAAGGATGTTTTCTCTTCTACAGCAGGAGCAGCACCAGCAGCTGCGCCACCACCAGCTACCATCATAGGTGCTGCGGCTGCGGGCTCGATACCATACTCATCTTTTAATATAGCTGCAAGTTCATTAACTTCTTTAACGGTAAGATTTACCAATTGCTCTGCAAACGCTTTTAGATCTGCCATTTGTTTGTAAAATTAAAATTGTGGTTGATGAAAGTTATTATTCGGGTCTTTCTGATAATGTCTTAACAATACCAGCTAGTTTGTTTTTGCCGCTTTGCAATCCGCTGATCACATTCTTGGCTGGAGATTGTAGAAGGGCGATTACGTCTGCTATAAGTTCATTTTTAGACTTAAGCATGATAAGTGCCTCCAACATTTCTTCACCAATATATAAATCGGAGTCAATGCTAGCAGCTTTAAATTTTACCGGTTTTATCCCGGGAGTCTTAGAGAAATCTTTAAGCAAATTGGCAGGAAGCTTGCCAGATTCGGGGCTAAAAATGATTCCACTAGTACCTTTAAGTACTCTCTCGTTCAAGGGAGAATAATCTCCTTCAATTCTTTCGAGTGCTTTGGCTATAAGTGTATTCTTATACACTTTGTATTCTAATCCTTTATCGTAGCAAGCTTTTCTGAAGCTGTTGATCTCTTTTACACTAAGACCAGATGAATCAGCTATGTAAAAGAAAGTGGTTTTTCCCAATCTCTCGGAAAGCTCATCGATGATCTGTACTTTTTCCTCTCTGGTCATGATTATATACCTACTATAGAGTTTTTGTCAATTTTTAAACCTGGGCTCATGGTCGTGCTGATAGTTATACTTCTAAAGTATGTGCCCTTTGCAGAAGCAGGTTTTAGTTTTGATAGCACCTGAATCATTTCAAGTGCATTTTCAGTGATTTTTTCTGGCTCGAAACTTACCTTACCTATGCTTGTATGAATGATCCCCGTTTTATCAACTTTGAAATCGATCTTACCTGCCTTCACTTCTTTTACCGCCTTACCTACTTCAGGGGTAACTGTACCTGCTTTTGGATTTGGCATAAGATTACGTGGGCCCAGAATTTTACCTAGCCTTCCAACTTTTGCCATTACAGCTGGCATAGTGATGATTACATCAATATCTGTCCAGCCTTGCTCTATCTTCTGAATAAATTCATCCAATCCTACATAATCAGCACCTGCGGCTTTTGCCTCCTCTTCTTTATCAGGAGTACAAAGAACTAGAACTTTTACATCTTTTCCTGTGCCATGAGGAAGTGTAGCCACTCCTCTTACCATTTGGTCTGATTTACGTGGATCAATTCCCAATCGCACATCTATATCAACTGATGAATCGAATTTCGTGTAGTTGACGTCTTTCAGCATTTTTGAAGCCTCTTCAAGGCTAAACTCTTTGCTAACATCAACTTTACTCAATACTGCTTTTTGCTTTTTTGTTAACTTTCCCATCGCCAATTAATTCTCAAATGGTGGATTGCCTGAAACTGTTATGCCCATGCTTCTTGCAGTTCCTGCGATCATTTTCATGGCTGACTCTAGCTTAAAAGCATTGAGGTCAGGCATTTTAATTTTTGCAATCTCTGTTATTTGGTCCCAGGACACGGAGCCAATTTTATTTCTGTTTGGTTCATTTGAACCTTTTTGCTTCTTCAATGCCTCAAGCAAAAGTACTGGAGCAGGAGGTGTCTTAATGATAAAGTCAAATGACTTATCAGCATAGTAAGTGATAAGTACTGGCAAAACCTGCCCCATCTTATCTTGGGTTCTGCCATTAAATTGCTTACAAAACTCCATGATGTTGATACCCTTGGCACCAAGCGCTGGTCCTATGGGTGGTGCCGGATTGGCTTGCCCCCCTTTGACCTGAAGTTTTACATATCCTATTATTTCCTTAGCCATTTTTAAAAAAGGTAATTTATGCCTGTTTTTCTACTTGCATGTAGTTGAGTTCAACAGGGGTATTTCTTCCAAATATTTTTACTTCTACGTTGAGTTTTTTCTTCTCTTCAAAAACTTCTTGAATTGTGCCTATGAAGCCATTAAATGGTCCATCCATCACTTTTACGGTTTCTCCTACTATGAAAGGCTTTTGCAGGCGAACATCGTCTTCAAAAACTTCCTCTTCCTTGCCCATGATTCTAGATACTTCGGCATGACGCAAAGGCACAGGTACTTTAGAACTACCACTACCTCCAGAACCTAAAAAACCAATGATCCCTGGAATACTTGTAATGGTATGCATAGCTTCTCCGTTTGATAAGTCAGCTTCTATTAGGACGTAACCAGGAAAGTAATTTCTTTCTCTAATCCGTTTCTTACCATTTCGCATTTCCATTACCTTTTCTGAGGGGATTACCACTTGTGTAATTACTTCAGAAAGGCCTTGTCTTACAATTTCGTTTTCAAGATAAGATTTTATCTTTCGCTCTTGTCCGCTAATTGCCCGAACAACATACCACTTAGATTCATGTGCTACCATTTCTCCCATAACAAAAATCAGAAAGATTGGTAGAAATAGGTCATGCCCTTATCGAAAACAAAGTCTATTGCGCCAATAAATAGTGCGAATATGAGGGATGCAACCAATACCAATATTGAACTGCTTTGCAATTCAGTATAAGTAGGCCATGTAACCTTATTTTGCATTTCGTCCACTGAAGCTTTGATATACTCTGTTACCTTGTTCATAACTTTTAAATCTGCACGGGTGGAGAGACTCGAACTCCCAGCCAACGGTTTTGGAGACCGCTACTCTACCAGTTGAGCTACACCCGTGTGTATGCTATTTTCCCAAAAGGGAGTGCAAAGATAGAGGAAAAGATTTTGAAATAAAAAAAGCGTCACAAAAAATTGTGACGCTTCTATAACTTCCTGATTACTAGTCTAAAATCTCTGTAACTTGACCAGCACCAACTGTGCGACCACCTTCACGAATCGCAAAACGCAATCCTTTTTCCATGGCTACAGTATTGATAAGATTTACCTCAATGGTGATGTTGTCACCTGGCATAACCATTTCAACGTTTGCTGGTAAAAATATTTCACCTGTAACGTCTGTGGTGCGAAGGTAAAATTGAGGTCTGTATTTGTTAAAGAATGGAGTGTGTCTTCCACCTTCCTCTTTTGACAATACGTAAATTTCAGCTTTGAATTTAGCATGAGGTGTAACAGAACCTGGCTTGCAGATTACCATACCTCTTCTAATATCTGTTTTTTCAATACCACGAAGAAGAAGACCTACGTTGTCACCAGCTTCACCTCTATCAAGGATCTTACGGAACATTTCAACACCTGTAACTGTAGACTTCAAGTTTTCAGCACCCATGCCTAAGATATCTACAGGGTCTCCAGAGTTAATTACTCCTCTTTCGATACGGCCAGTAGCTACTGTACCACGACCTGTGATAGAGAATACATCTTCAACAGGCATAAGGAATGGCAAATCAACAAGACGCTTTGGAATAGGAATGTAGTTATCTACTGCATCCATCAATTGATCAATACTACCTACCCATTTAGGATCATCGTTCAAGCCTCCTAAAGCAGAACCTTGAATTACAGGAATATCATCACCTGGGAATTCATAGAAGCTAAGAAGCTCTCTGATTTCCATCTCAACCAATTCTAAAAGCTCAGGATCATCAACC
>DAINOB010000080.1:0-9127 GCA_036735585.1 Cytophagales bacterium
CACTTTCAGTAATAGAGAGAAAGAAAATAGCTATAATGTTGTAAGATGCTGCAAAGGTAAATATGGCAAATGCCTTAAAGATCAAGTCGTTGGAAATGGTACGCTTGGAGATCTCTATACTTTTTTTCCCTTTGATAGTTCCAATCGCGGTCACTAGGATGATGTAGAAAGTTGTGGTCTTAATGCCTCCACCCGTAGATCCTGGTGAGGCACCGACAAACATTAAGAAAACAATAAGGATGATGGTAGGAGTTTGGATTTCCGCTATATCTACTGTGTTGAAGCCAGAGGTTCTAGTATTCACGATTGAGAAAAAGGAAATGAGCAACTTTTCAGTGATGGTTTTTTCATACAGCAGTTGGTGGTACTCCAGAACGAAAAAACTCACTGTTCCAAAAGCGATCAAAGCAAATGTGGTGTATACCGCTATTTTAGAACCTAATCTCCAATCTTTCCAAGGATAAGCGAGTCGCTCTCTCAGTCTTGGGATAGAAAAAACATCCTGAATGACGGGAAATCCTATGCTGCCCGCCACTATGAGAACACTCATAGAGAGTTGCATCATATAAGAAATAGAGGCAACTGGATGCATCATTCCCTGATCTAAAACAGAGAACCCTGCATTGCAAAAGGAAGAAACAGCATGAAACACGCTAAAGTAAATTTTTTGCCAAATGCTTTCGAAATACATTTCCGCATTCCAAGTAAAAAAAATGAGCACAGCACCGATAAACTCTAAGGTAAAAGTGATGAAAATGATCTGTCTCAACAGCCCACGAGAGGAGGATAAGTTTTCTGAGCTTAAGAAATCTTGAATTAAAGACTGGTGTTTTAGACCTACGCCCTTGCGAATAAAAGTAGCGAAAAAAGTACCAAAAGAAACAATACCCAGACCTCCTATTTGAATTAACAATAGAATGACTATTTGACCTTTTAGAGTGAAATAACTAGCAGTATCCACCACAGATAATCCTGTAATGCAAGTAGCACTTACAGAAGTGAAAAGTGCATCTACCCATGTGATTTTTTCTTGCTCAACAGTGAGAGCTGGCATCTTTAACAACATGGCTCCCAATAAAATCAATAACAAAAAGCTTCCTATAAATGTGGTTGCAGGCTTGAGCTGTAATGAAGCAAGTCTGGTAATCAGTTTCACTCCTTCTACCAGCAACAGTAAAAGCATAAAAAACATCAAGCCTATTCTGTAAACTTCGTAAGGCTGTTTGATGCCTGCATTGGAGATAATTTCCTCCAAGACTCTAATATCAAATAACAAATGGGATAGGCCATTAAAGGTGATGAGCAACATGAGTATACCTTCAAACCATGTTCTTATCAGAAAATCTGATCTTCGGAATGAATAGAGTATCCTTAAAATATAGATCAAGAGGAAAAATCCCAAGGAGATATCTACAAGAAAAAATACTGTAGCGAGTTCATCCGTGCTCAAATCAAAGCCATATCCATAAAGCACCAATGCTACTCCAGCTAAGGCATTAATCTTTGATACAAGCTTCATCCACCAGTACGCAATCTGCTTACTGGGATAAAGATACTTGTTGAGTCGCTCTACAGTAGATTTGTACCTATCTCCATAGGCCGGATTTTTCTGCTTCATGGAGTAGCTTGTTTTTATCTATCGGCACTACACCTATTTGCTCACACACTATTCCCCCACCAAGGTTAGACAATGCAGCTATAAGTACTGGTTCCATTTGTAGGGCCATGCATGCCGCAGCAATGCTTATTACAGTATCTCCTGCTCCTGATACATCTGCAATTTCGCGTTTGTGCGCAGGAATAATGGTACTCTTGCCATCAGCATACATATAGACACCCCATTCAGAGAGGGTAACCATCGCTTGCTTGATAGTAAGCAATTCAATTAACCTTTCAGCTGCTTTGTCTAAAAGGATCTTGTTGTCAGGTTGGATCTCCATCTGCAATCCTTCCCGAATTTCTTTCAAGTTGGGCTTGAAGAGTGTGGTGTGATGGTAATTCAAAAAGTTTCTTTTTTTGGGATCTACTACAGTAGGTATGCCTCTTTCGGCACACCATGTTACTACCTGGCTTATCAATTCATTAGATAAAACACCTTTGTCATAATCCTGAAAAAGTACTACATCGCACTGAGGCAATAGACTTTGAATTTTTTTCAGCAATGCTTCCCTTTCTTGCACATTCAAATAATGATCAGATTCTGAGTCTACTCTTAGCAAGTGTTGTGTACCCCCTATAATCCTGTGTTTTACCGTTGTGGATCTATGTGAGCTTACCAAGATTCCAGAATTGTCAATATGGTGTTGATCTAAAATGTGTAAGAGTGTTCTTCCATCTTCATCGTCACCTATCACTGAGGCAATTAGAGGGGTGCATCCCAAAGCCTTCACATTCATAATCACATTGCCAGCGCCACCTAATCTCTTCTCTCTTTTCTTCACTGTTAATACCGGAACGGGAGCCTCAGGGCTTATCCGGTCTACAGAGCCCCAGAGGTATGAATCCACCATTACATCTCCTATAATAAGAATTTTTACCTTATTCAAGGCCTCATCCAGAGTCTTATTTGTGAATGTGTGGTACATCATTATTCAAGCGCTCCTACAAAACTTTTAATTTGAGCAGCAGCTTTTATGAGTTTGTCATCAGAAGTGGCATAAGACAATCTGACACAATTTTCTGCTCCAAAGGCTTCACCCGTTACTGTAGATACATGATAATCTTGAAGCAATGCCATGCTGATATCGGAGGCTGTGTGTATAGTCGTTCCTTTATACCTCTTACCAAGTAAAGCTGAAACATCAGGAAATAGATAGAAAGCACCTTCAGGAATAGGACACTCTATTCCGTCAATTTCAAGAATTAAAGCGAGCATCAAATCTCTACGTTTTAGAAAGGTGGCGGCCATGTGGTGGGTAGGTTCAAGACTTTGCGTAATGGCTGCAAAAGCTGCTCGTTGGGCTATTGAGCATGTACCTGAGGTGATTTGCCCTTGCATTTTTTCACAGGCCGCAGCTATACTTACATGGGCACACATGTACCCTACACGCCATCCAGTCATAGCAAAACCTTTGGAAAATCCATTGATAGTGACCACTCGATCGGCTATTTCTGAAACTGATCCAATAGAAAAATGCTTACCCGTAAAGTTGATGTATTCATAGATTTCGTCAGAGATAATGTATACCTGCGGAAAATCTCTAAGCACCTCTACATACGCTAAAAGCTCTTGTTCACTCCATACTGCGCCTGTAGGATTGCAGGGAGAAGAGAAAATGATGGCTTTGGTTTTAGAAGTGATGGCTTTTCTCAATTGCTCAGGACTTACTTTGTAGTCGTTTTCTATGGAGCCATTCACTAGCACAGGCACACCTTCAGCCAATTTTATGATTTCCAAATAGGATACCCAATAAGGAGCCAACACCAGCACTTCATCTCCTGGATTTATCAAACAAAGCATTGCATTGGCGATACTTTGCTTGGCACCTGCCGATACCACTATATTTTTTTCAGTACAAACGATTTTATTTTCCTTTTGTAATTTCTCTGCCAAGGCTTTTCGTAAATCTCCATAGCCAGCTACAGGTGGATAAAAAGTGTAACCCGAATCTATTGCTTCTTGCGCTGCTTTGCGGATGTGCGCAGGGGTGGAAAAATCTGGCTCTCCTAAACTCAAATTGATGACTTGAATTCCTTTCTCTGATAATTCTCTTGCCTTTTTGGCCATTTCTAATGTTTGAGACTCAGCAAGGTTGTTGATTCTATCAGATATACCCATAGTTGAAGATGCGTTTTGATTCATAAAAATGAACTGAAATTATCTAAGTACATAGATGGTGTAGGCCACATACACAGCCAAAAGAATCCCTCCTTCTAGGCGTGTAATTTTTGGGCTTCTACCGATGTATGCAGTGAGAAATAAAAGAAGACTGGCCAATATATTGATGAGTAAGTCTGTTTGCGTAATATTACCCATGGGCAAAGGAGAAACGGTTGCCGATAGTCCAAGTATCAAAAATATATTGAAGATATTGGAACCCACCACATTACCTACAGCAATATCTGCTTTCTTTTTGTAAGCAGCTACTACAGAAGTGGCCAGTTCTGGCATAGATGTGCCAAGAGATACCACCGTGAGACCAATAACTGACTGTGGTATTTCTAAAAGTACCGCCATATCGGTAGCCCCATCTACAATCAATTTGCCTCCATATATTAATCCTGCCATACCTAATACCATCCAAACCACAGTCTTCCAGATCGGCATAGGTTTTACATCTTCCATGCCTTCGCTGCTTCCGTATTTTGCCTGATAAAAGTTATAGTACATAAATATGACAAAGAAAAAGAGCAGGATGATCCCATCTATTCTCGAGATTACAGAAACATCAGCTCCGTCAATTAGCTGATCGTTGATGCAGGCAAATACCACCAATGCTGCCAACAGACTAAGAGGAATTTCTTTCCATACAGTATTATTTGACACTTTTAAGGGCTGGATTACTGCTGATAACCCTAAGATGAGTAGGATATTTAGAATATTAGAACCAATAATATTTGATACTGCTAAATCTGAATTATTTTGTGAGGCAGCGAGCATACTAACAGTTAATTCAGGCGCTGATGTACCAAAAGCTACTATGGTCAGGCCTATTACAATAGGGCTAATATTCAATCGGACAGCAAGGCCCGAAGCGCCATCCACTAGAAAATTTGCTCCATAGACAACAAGAATCAGTCCCCCTATGGTGATAAGTGCAGCAATAAGCATGGTTTAGTTAAGGTTTGGGTAAGATTTCATACGGTCATTATTTCTATTTCTTTGGCTGCTAATAATTGGTCTAGCTTCGCAATGTATTGGTCTGTGAGTGTCTGCACTTTTTCTTCTGCCGTTTTCACCTCATCCTCTGCCACACCTTCTTTTAGCAGCTTCCTCAATTCTTCATTTGTTTCTTTCCTAATATTTCTAATTCTTACTTTACCCGTTTCTGTTTCAGATTTCGATTGTTTTACCAGTTCCTTTCTTCTGTCTTCAGTCAGTGGAGGAATGTTGAGACGAATTTGCTCTCCATCATTTTGAGGTCTTATTCCTATGTCTGAATTGTTTAGTGCTTTTTCAATCTCATGAATCATGTTTTTTTCCCATGGTTTGATCAGTATAGTGCGTGCATCTGGAGTGCCCACAGAGGCTACTTGAGCAATAGGCATCATAGAGCCGTAATAATCTACACTGATTCCATCCACCATTGAGGTTCTGGCCTTTCCTGCCCTAATCTTATTTAACTCATGGGTCATATGCTGGATAGCTTTATCCATATCTTCTTTTCCAGAGTCAAGTATAAGCTTGATGGTATCGTTCATAGTTTTAAAAAGATAAGTTGTTGAGTTCGTTAAATTGTGACCAAAGTGCCTATTGACTCTCCTTGAATCAATCGAAGGAGGTTCCCTGATTTATTCATGTCAAATACCACAATTGGCAGATTATTTTCCTGACATAGTGTGATAGCAGTAAGATCCATTACGTGCAATCCTTTCTCATAAACTTCTTGAAAGGATACATTAGAGTACCGAATTGCGTTCGGGTTTTTTTCTGGGTCAGCTGTATAGATACCATCTACTCGAGTACCTTTCAATACCACATCAGCGCCTACCTCAATAGCTCTTAGGCTGGCTGCAGAGTCAGTGGTAAAATAGGGACTCCCGATACCAGCACCAAATATTACTACCCTTCCTTTTTCAAGATGCCTCACAGCTCTTCTTTTGATGAATGGCTCACATACCTGCTCCATTTTTATTCCTGATTGCAGTCTGGTGTAGAGACCTAAGCGTTCCATCGCGCTTTGCAATGCCATACCATTGATTACTGTGGCCAACATACCCATGTAATCCCCTTGCACCCGGTCAATACCTGATGCCTCTGCGTTCACTCCTCTAAAAAAATTCCCCCCCCCGATTACGATGGCCACTTGCACTCCTAACTCTACTACTTGTTTGATCTCTTCTGCGTATTGCTGAAGCTGAAGAGGATCTATTCCATACTCTTTAGAACCCTCAAGGGCCTCACCACTAAGCTTTAATAGGATTCTTTTATACTTTATCATAAAAGTTTTTATCGATCAATTGTTTCTGTTGCGCAAAGCGGGCAAATATAAGTATAGCCCTCACAAACCCGAAAACTTATTCAAAACTGATTAGAATCTGGTTTTTATCCACTGTTTGTTTCGCCTCCGCATGTAAAGCGCGTACAATGCCATCGTTGGGAGATTTAAGGATATTCTCCATTTTCATGGCCTCAAGAATGATCAACGGATCTCCTTTTTTGACTTCAGCACCCGGAGTTACAAGAATTTTCACAATGAGTCCAGGCATCGGTGCTTTCATTTCTTTACTTTTTGCCGCAGAGCCATTACCAAGTCCCATTTTTTCTAGCAACACATTGACTTTGCTTCTGCCTTGGAAGTGCATCATCCGATTGTTTACACGTAGCCAAACTTGCTTATCCTCTTTTTCTATTCGGATAATTTCTGCTCTGAAACTTTTGCCCTTCCATAGAATATGAAAACTATCGGTACTGCCCTCTACACTATCTAACTGAACATCCTGATCGTCTATTGACACTTTTTCAGTGTTTGTGTTTACCCAATGTCGAACTCCTGTTCTTTTGTTTTCTATCTCTATTTCCATAATTTTTCTCTACGGCTATCGATCCCCAATTTTGAACAATTATACTTGCATATGCAATTCATGCTTAGGTTGGGAGTTTTTTTGTGTGTGACAGCATTTCTGGTGTCTTGCGTAGCTGCAAATAAAGGCAATATTACTGGCACAGATCCATCGGATCAACTGAAACTACCTGTAAGTCCTATTGGGTACAATGCCCTTCCGCGTAAGCCTACACCCACAAGAATTGTAGAACTTACCCATACAGTTCTGGATCTTGAAGTTGATTGGTCGAGAAAAGTCATTTCTGGAAAAGCTGAGCTGACATTGAGACCTTACTTCTATCCTACAGACTCTGTTTTGATAGATGCCAAAAACCTTCAAATAGACACAATAGTGGTCTCATCAGGATCTTTAAATATTCCTTTTGTGTCAATGTATGACGGGAATCGGCTTCGATTAAAATTTGATAAGAAGTTTCACTCTGGTGATACCCTTCAAGTGGAAATAGAATACAGTGCCTATACCGATGGCCCTTACCTTATGGATAGTGTTCCTACTAAGGATGAAAAAGGACTTTACTGGATCAATCATGACAAGAGCATATCCTATTTGCCTCGCCAATTGTGGACTCAAGGAGAAACTAGCTACAACAGCAGATGGTTTCCAACAATAGACCATCCCAATGAAAGATGCACACAAGAGGTATATCTTACAGTAGATTCTGGGTATTCTACATTGTCTAATGGTCTTCTTGTGTATTCTATGGACCTTGAAAAGGGCAAAAGAAAAGACTATTGGAAGCAAACGAAACCACATGCTCCTTACTTATGCATGATTGCAGTCGGGGAATTCGATGTTTTTAAAGATACCTTTCCTGATTTGGAAGTATCCTATTATGTAGAACCAGAGTATGCACCCTATGCGAAAAGGATCTTTGGCCATACCCCACAAATGATTCACTATTTTTCTCAATTGTTAAACTGTCCTTTTCCTTGGGAAAAATATGCTCAAGTCATTGTGAGGCAGTTTGTGTCAGGAGCTATGGAAAATACGTCCGCTTCTGTATTTATGGACGATTTGCTCATGGATGATCGAGAGTTGATAGATACTGATTGGGATTTTATCATTGCACATGAGCTTTTTCATCAATGGTTTGGAAATCTAGTGACATGCGAAAGCTGGACCCACCTCACGTTGAATGAGGCATTGGCCAATTATTCAGAATACCTATGGGCCGAGCACAACTGGGGAAAAGATTTTGAAGTATTGAATGCAATCAATCAGCTGGATCTTTACTTATCAGAATCTAGAAGTAAGATGGTGCCAATCATAAGATATCGCTATAATCATGAGAGTGGCTTATTTGATAACCACACGTATGCAAAAGGAGGGATGGTTATGAGGCTGCTGAGACAAAAGTTGGGGGATGAAGCATTTTTTAAGTCCCTGAATCACTATTTAACTACTCATGCCTACAGCTCGGTAGAAATTCACGACTTAAGGCAATCTTTTGAGCACATTTCTGGATTGGATCTAGAAGATTTTTTTCAGCAATGGTTTTTATCGCCTGGTCATCCCCAATTAAAAATCAATTACAAAGTGACAGACACTGCCGGTTTAGCATTATATGTTCATCAGGCCCAAACTGCTTCTGGTATTAAAATTTTTGATCTTGAAATACCTGTGTTTATAAGGCAAGAGGGTAGGGTCTATCAACATACACTTACCGTAAACCAAGAGTTTCAAGGGTTTAATTTTAAAGAGTATACCAATCCTGATTGGATCATAGTAGATCCCGATAAATATAATCCAGCTGAAGTGATTCAAGAGTTTTCCATAGAGCAATTGATATCAATGTACTTTAAGTTTAGTGAATCCACAGGGGCTAGGTTTGAAAGTATAAAAAGACTTAAGCAATTTGAGCCTTCTGCCTCTGTGTATCAAGCATTGGTGAATGCCCTAGAACAAGATGTGTTGCCTGAAATAAGGCAAAATGCAATTGAAGGTTTGTTGGCAGGATACAAGCACAAGAGCTACTCAAGTGTAAAACAGGTACTTAAAGAAACAGCACTAGAGGACAAATCATCACAGGTCAGAGCAGATGCGCTAGAGGCACTTTCTGCTATTGATAAGGAAATTGCAATTTCTACTGCTAGGTTATTGATCAATGACTCATCGTATACAGTTTTATCAGAGGCACTTTCTATTTTATTGAATAATGCAGCCGAAGCCCCTCTGATAGCCGAAAGGTTCTCAAATATTCGAAATGGACGAGTAGTTTCTGTTTTAGCTGACTATTTTGCACAATCAGGCTTAGAAGGGAAACTGGAATGGTATAAAACCATGTCGCTTTCTACATCAGATTCTTATGCCCAATTTGCACTGCTCAATCAAGTTGGAAGATATTGCATGAATCAAAGCGACAGTTCCTTGATTGATGAATGTATAGAATTCCTTTCCGAAT
>DAINOB010000081.1:0-9120 GCA_036735585.1 Cytophagales bacterium
TAAGATTAAAGTCTGATTGAGAATATTCTTTAAACGTGTCGATGTCAATAATAGACCCACTTCTTTCTTTATTGGTAAAAATAGATTGATGAGCGTTATTTGCTATGTTCAAAATATTTAAAAAGCCATTTCTTTCGATTTCTGTCCTTAAATGCGTTTTATTGGACACATGAGGAACACCATTTACAGAAATATCTAGATTTATTCTAGTGAAAATATCAAGCTCAAAAAAGTTAATAAACCTTACTCCGAGTCTAACAACATTTTTAATAACTCCAGTTTCATAGGCGGTTTTTATAACAAATTTTACCTTATCAAAGAAAAGATCCCAACCCAAATAGGGTATTGGAGACCCAATGATAATTACATCAGGGCCAATTTGAACTGTAAAATTATCTTTTGATATAAGTCTATAGTGGGCCTTATATCTGAAATTAGGGTCTTGCTCTCTTAGTTGTTCAGGGAGTTGAAGAATAGGCAATTTTTCTACAATTGAGAAGTTGTCATTTAGAGATTGATATAATAAACCGAACACAGCATTTGGGAAAATACTGCTTTCGAATCGGATCTCAACTACACTATCAACAATAGGGCACTCGTCTATTTTTTTTGGGTATTTCATTTACTGCTAAAATTATTCAGACAATTTGACTTATCAAATAGCAAAAGAATAATTTTTAGTCCTTCAATAATCTACTTCAATACTCATCTTCATTGAAGAAGAAGTCATCTTTCGTAGGATAATCCGGCCATATTTCTTCAATACTTTCAAAGGGTTGACCATCATCCTCCAGCTCCTGTAGATTTTCCACTACCTCCATAGGCGCACCTGAGCGAATGGAATAATCAATTAGTTCCTCTTTGGTGGCAGGCCACGGGGCATCTTCCAGATAGGAGGCAAGTTCAAGTGTCCAATACATAGCTATTCCTCTTTTGATAAAATTTTCGCAAAAGTAAAATTTAAAAGCATCAAATCAAGACCTTCTGTTAAATCTGACCAATTGCTTGGGTTAATTAATTTGAAGCTAAGTACATCAGCTCTAATTCATGCAGAAGCAAATTTTTAACATTTATCTTTCTGTGTTGCTCATGCACCTTACCCGCTAATATTTTGTCTACAGAATACACTTCGCTCCGGCTATCGTGATTATGCGCATTATCTTCCAATTCCTTGAGCTCCAGTTCATCGTCTTTGATCATTGCTTTCAACGCTATAATCTGAGTTTTGATCTGATCGGCTTTGGATAAGGAGGTGTAGTTTTCCTCCAATTTGCGTGCATTGATGTAGATGCTTCTTTTTTGATACACAATATCAATTGCATTCCTAAAACGATCCTGAAGCTCCTTTTTCTTAAATCTAGGGGTAAGTCCTGATTTCTTCCACAATTCCTGAAGCTCTTTTGCTTGCTCTAGGGCAGACTTGGGATCCATATTTCTCAGTCCTTCTGCCTGCTGACAAAGCTTTAACTTAAAATCCAATCGATCTTTGTCGGTATTGAGTCGTGGTGTAGAGTCTGAGGATGGGAGTCTGTTGTTTTGTCTGTACCCGCCTGCATGCGAAGAATCGAATCTGTTTCGTTGGCGGAACTGGGGTTGACGCTGCTTTTCTGCTTTTGCATCTTTTACCCTATTGTAGAAATGATCGCTGATTTCCCTAAAAGTGGCCCAAGGATCATATTCCTCTGATTTGGGCACTTTACCCAGGCTTTTCCATTCTTTAAAAAGCTGATTGAATTGGAAACGGGCTGTTTTTAGATTAGGATGGTCTTTAAATTCCTCAGCCTTGGCAATGAGAGCATCAAACTTATCTGCTTTGGCAGCCAACTCAATATTGAGTTGCTCCATATATTCTTTTTTGCGCTCATGAAAGTGGGAGGCAAGATCTTCGAAAGCGGTTTCTATTTCTTCTTCACGCTCTTCCAATACACGGCCAGTTTTCAACCAACGCATTTTAAAGTCTCTAAAAAATGGGGCTATCTCTTTCCAATCCTCTTTGTCTTTGTAAACTTCGGCTTCTTCAAGCAGCTGAAGTTTTATCTCAAGATTACGCTCCCTATTTACTTCAACAATGCTTTGAATTTCTGATTCTATGGCATTGAGTTTATCATAAAGGGGTTTGTAGTCTCCTAAGCCATCATAGTGGGGCAAAGAGTCTCGCAAATGCTGGAGTTTCATGAGAAAGGAACCTTTGTTTTGGCTGCCTTTTACTTTTTCATGCAACTCGTCCAGCTTTCGCTTGAGAAGCATAAATTTGTTGATGAAGTAGGCTATGGATGCATCTTCACTTTCTTTGACTACCCCGATTTTCCTATCGGGAAAGCTGTTATACCCATTAAGGAAGATATCACCATCGGTAATATATCCATAGGGTATGATTTTTTTTTCAATTGCGGACACCTGTGTTAAAGTTAAATGGAACAATCGCTCATTCGGTTAAGCGTTTAAAGGTAAAGTATATATAATTTGATAAGCCGAAAACCGATTCTAAATTTGGCAAAAAAGATACCACAAAATGAGTAATGAGACAATAATATTTTCAATGGCTGGTGTAAACAAAATTTACCCGCCCAAAAAGCAAGTATTGAAAAATATCTATTTATCCTTTTTTTATGGTGCAAAAATAGGTGTTTTGGGCTTAAATGGATCAGGAAAGTCATCATTACTCAGGATAATTGCTGGCTTGGACAAAGAATTTCAAGGAGAAGTGGTTTTCTCTGCTGGCTATAGTGTGGGGTATTTGCCGCAAGAGCCAGAGTTTGATAAAACACGTACCGTGAGGCAAGTGGTAGAGGAAGGCGTGCAAGAGGTGGTAGATCTTTTGAAGGAGTTTGACGAGATCAACATGAAGTTTGGCGAGGAAATGAGCGATGATGCCATGAATAAGCTGATTGATCGTCAAGGCGAAGTACAAGAAAAATTAGATGTTCTTAATGCCTGGGAATTGGACAACAGACTTGAGAAAGCTATGGATGCTCTACGATGCCCACCTGAAGATGCCCTGATTGGCAACCTTTCCGGAGGTGAGAAGAGAAGGGTAGCGTTGTGTCGATTGCTACTAAAGGCCCCCGATGTACTCTTGCTTGACGAACCCACCAATCACTTGGATGCAGAAAGTGTGTATTGGCTTGAGCAGCATTTACAATTATACCCCGGAACCGTAATTGCGGTGACGCACGACCGCTATTTTCTTGACAATGTGGCTGGCTGGATTTTGGAACTAGACAGAGGAGAAGGTATTCCATGGAAGGGCAACTATTCTTCATGGTTGGAGCAAAAGCAGGGTCGTTTGTCACAAGAGGAGAAGACAGAAAGCAAGCGGCAGAAAACGCTTCAGAGGGAATTGGAATGGATACGCATGTCGCCAAAAGCTAGGCAAGCTAAGTCAAAGGCGAGAGTATCTGCTTATGAAAAATTGCTGGGTGAAGAGGCCCGCGAACGAGAAGATAAATTGGAGCTCTTTATTCCTCCAGGCCCAAGATTGGGTGCTAAGGTTATAGAAGCTCTAGGAGTTTCCAAGGCATTTGGGGATAAGCTCTTGTATGAAAATTTGAGTTGTTCTATTCCACAAGGTGGCATTGTAGGCATTATTGGTCCCAATGGCGCAGGAAAATCCACCCTTTTCAATATGATCACCGGAAGATTAGAACCAGATGCTGGAAGCTTTGAAGTAGGGGATACCGTAAAGCTTGCCTATGTAGATCAAGAGCATGACCATCTGGATTCTCAGAAATCTGTGTTTGAAACCATTACAGGAGGGCATGAAACAATGATGCTTGGTGGCAAGCAAGTAAATGGAAGGGCATATGTCTCTAAGTTTAATTTCACTGGCGCAGACCAAGAGAAGAAAGTAGGTGTTTTATCTGGAGGCGAGCGCAATCGCGTACATCTGGCAATGATGCTAAAAGAAGGTGCCAACGTAATCTTGCTGGATGAACCTACCAATGACCTAGACGTGAACACGCTGAGAGCATTGGAAGAAGCCTTGGAGAACTTTGGTGGCTGTGCCCTGGTGATTTCTCACGACCGATGGTTTTTGGATAGAGTAGCTACCCATATTCTTGCCTTTGAAGGTGACTCGCAAGTAATATTTTTCGAGGGCAATTTTACGGACTATGAAGAAGCCAAAAAGAAACGCCTAGGTGATATAGAGCCTAAAAGAATACGATACAAAAAACTGGCTTAATATGGCTTTAATCTTGCCCGTAAAAGGAATTAGTCCTGTTTTTGGAAGTAATTGCTATTTGGCACCCAATGCAACCATAGTGGGAGATGTAATCATGGGGGATGAATGCAGTGTGTGGTTCAATGCTGTAGTGCGTGGCGATGTGCACCAGATCAGAATCGGTAACCGCTGTAATATCCAAGATGGAGCCATCATTCACTGCACCTATCAAAAAGCTTCTGTGACGATCGGAGATTTTGTATCCATAGCCCACAATGCGGTGGTTCACGGCTGCACCATCGAAGACAATGTGCTGATAGGCATGGGAGCAATCGTGATGGATCATGCAGTGGTAGGTACAGGAAGCATTGTAGCCGCAGGTGCAATAGTACTTCAAAATACCATTATAGAACCTGGAAGTATTTATGCAGGAAATCCTGCAAAGAAAATAAAGATGGTCAGCCCTGAGCAAGCTGAGGTTTTCATGCGCACTGCGAATAATTATGTGATGTACTCAGAGTGGTTTAAGCCTGTGTGAGTTGTTTACTCTTCTTCGAATGCCATTAGCCGCTGAAATCCCATAAAGCTGGCCTCATGTGGTCTGGCTTTCACAGGTTTGTCTGGCAAGGGTACTTCTTCTTGCAGCATTTTTCTTTGCTCTTCGTTGAGTTCTTTTTCCAAAAGTTTGTTCAAATCGGGTTGCCCGGCCTCTATCCAGCAGGTGTACCAAAAGTCTCCAATCATTTGAATGGATGCGATCATTCTTCTTTCTACCTGACCATTTAGTCGGTCGTGGTAGGCTTTAGAGAAGTCTCTGGAGAAATTGCGGGTAGTGATGCCGTTGCGTTCATCGTACATGAAAACTTTATCATCGCCCATGCTTTGCTTTAACTCTAGATCAAATCTAAAAACGGAGTCGAGGGCAAAATGTGCATATTTTACAGCCTCCCAGGCAGTGGCTTGTGGATCGGCTAAAAATTCAGCCTTTCGAGTCCAAAAGTTGTATTCATCAGAAAAAAGTTCAGGAAGTCTTGATTCCCAAAATCCATGTATGCCGTATTGATTTGTCAGTTGGCCATTGTAATTGACCGTAGTGTGGAGTGGCACATTGGCATCGCCTATATAATGTCCCAAATCGGCAGCAATCATAAGAATACGGGCAGTATTTCCTTGCTTAAAAGCATCTACCAACCGATAACGCATGGCATTGAGATGCCAAGGCACTATGCCGTATTCCATCAAGGTATCTTCTGTGAATTTGGCTACTGCATCTTTCCAGTATTTCGGCAAAATGAAAAGAGCGCTATCCCCATACACATCCATATCAATGTAGTGTCGAGGGGCTTCTCCCACCACCGCATACCTCCTCCTGTCTGGGTTAACCGCATTATCAGTCAGGTAATTAATATGATACTTAAAGAAGGTAAACATTTCTGGCGGCAAGGTGTACACTGCCAATCTGTTGATGCGCTTATGACCAAAAAATCCCCATCCAAAACTTGGAGGGCATAAAGTGACCATGCAAAGAAGCAAGACCAGAGCTTTTAATGTACTTGAGCGAAAAACACGCATACACAAACTTAAGGCTTATTGGCACACGATGGTTTGATAGTAGGTTAAGAAATTATTACCTTCTGTTGTCGCTATCCTCAAACATGGAGAGGTAGCTATGGTAACGCCAATCCTTTATTTTACCCTGTTCAACAGCCTCTATCACCGCGCAGCCCGGCTCTGCAAGATGTCTGCAATTGTGAAACCTACATTGATTTAGTAAAGCACGCATTTCTGGGAAATAATGTCCCAATTCTTCCTCACCTATTTCCATCAGACCCAATTCTTTGATGCCAGGCGTATCGATAAGGGCAGTATCCTCGTCAAGATCAAACATCTCTGCAAAGGTGGTAGTATGAATGCCTTTGTTCGCAAATGAAGATACTTCACCAGTTCTCAACAAAAGATGTGGGGCCAAGGCATTGATCATGGTGCTCTTGCCAACCCCTGAATGTCCTGAGATTAAGGTGCGTTTGCCTTTTAAGGTTGCTTTGACAGCATCAATGCCATTTCCTTGCATCGCGCTAATCTGAAGGGTAGGGTAGCCTATGTTTTCGTAATCTTTGCAAAGCTCATTGAGCAACTCCAAACCCTCAGGTTCAAGTAAATCGGTTTTGTTAAAAACTAGTACAGTTGGAATGCGGAATGCCTCTACCGAAACAAGAAATCGATCAATGAACCCCATAGAAGTGCGTGGAAATACCAAAGTGGCTATGAGCATGCATTGATCCAGATTGGCAGCTATCAATTGGCCATGATGATTTTTATGCGTACTCTTTCGCACCAAGTAATTGTTCCGGGGCAAGACTTCTGAAATAAGGGCTGTACCTTCCTCTTGGAGGGAATCGGTTTCAAGCCGTACACGGTCGCCAACGGCAATGGGGTTGGTAACCTTTAGTTCTTCCAAACGCATTTTGCCTCGAAGTCTCGCTTTGATTATGCCTTCAGCACATTTCACTTCATACCATGACCCTGTACTTCTATATACTACCCCTTCCATGTTTGTTCTATGTACTGAGTGATGATGTGCACGGCTCCTTTGTGTTTTTGAATAAAGTCCAGCGAATTCTTACCACTCTTATCAGGATTTTTCAAAATTTCAATCAATGCGTTTTTACAAGATTCGGCACTATTGATACTGTATCCACCGCCTGACTTAATAAGTGCTGAGGCCTCTGGATACTTTCGCAATTGAGGTCCAAAAACCACGGGCACAGACCATGCTGCAGGCTCCAGTATATTGTGCAGCCCCTGCTTGAAAGCACCTCCTACATAGGCCACGGTGGCATAGCGGTACATTCTGCTCAACCAACCAATGGAATCTACAATCAAAAGGTTTTTAGCCGATTCGAAATTGCTGAAATAGCCAAAGTCTTGATTTAGATGCTTGGTGATCGTGGAGATCCCTGACGGTGAAACATCATGTGGAGCTAGGATGACCTTGTCAAAAAGAGGAAAAGAATCTTTCAGTGCTTCCATATCCTCAGGCCATACCGAGCCTGCGACTAGAACTTTCGAGCCTTTTGTCCAATCATTTAGGGCCTCAATTTCTTCTTGATGTGCAGCAATGGCCGATACCCTATCGTAACGCGTGTCTCCTGCAAAGACTCCTTGAGTTATCCCTGCCTTTTCTAAAAGAGTTATGGAGTCCAGATTTTGTAAAAAGAGCTTGTCAAAAAATTTGAGCATGTGTCGAAAAAGTCCACCATACCATGCGAAAAAAGATTGATCGGCTCTAAAAGCTGCAGAAATGCAAATCATCTGAGCGCCCTGTTGATGAGCTGTCGAAAGCAGGTTGTACCAAAAATCATATTTTACAAAGATGACATAATTGGGTTGCAACACTTGTATCCATTCTTTGGCAAGATGTGGAAGGTCAGGTGGCAGGTACAAAACCAAATCTGCCAAGGGTTCGTTTTTTTTGATCTCGTATCCCGAAGGTGAAAAGAACGTAAGTACAATGGATACTTGCTTCATCTCAGCCTTGATCCATTCCAGCACGGGCTTGGCTTGTTCAAACTCCCCCAAAGAGGCACAATGCACCCACAGGATCTTTGATTGTGGCCTTGGTTTCCATGCTTTCAGCACACGATGGCTGCTGGTTGCACCACGGTACAGTTTTTTTATCTTTGAAGAAAAGAGTGAAGCCAAAGCTATACCCCACCACATCCACCGAAGGCTGAAATGGTATAAAATCTGGCTGGCGATCATTTGAGGGTATGTGCTTCCACCTGTTGTGCCCATCAATCCACTTATTTCCCCAGTTCAATCACTTCTGGACGTTTGGAATCCGCTTTTTGGTTAAAGGCGGGCACCATCTCGTTTTCTACCAGTTTGAGTTTGGCCAATTGTACATCGATGCGCCCTACAATATCCTCATACGCAGTGTAGCATTGAGCCGGTGGTCTGCGGTCCGCGGAGGCTGCCATGGAAGCTAAGCTTGCTAATTTGTTGTTCAATTTCACAGGATAATTCAGCAGATCCTGAAAGGCCTTGGCTTTGGTTTGAATCAGTGCATCTTCAATAGATTCAATGGAATCAAGCAAAGGCTTGGCCAAAGCCTTAAACTGAGAGGCATCGGCAGTATCTGACAAGGATGCGTTAAAATCATTGACCTGCTTTTTGATTTTTCTTAATCGATTGATGGATTTGTGTGTTTCGGAAAGCTTGTCGTTGCACTTTTTGATAAAGCTGAGTTGCTCTTTATAGTCCTCAGAAGTGGTAGAAATAAGTGGGTCTTTCAAGATATCTAAGGATGTAGTAGCAAGTAGAATGCTGTCTCTGTATAGTTTGGCTGTGTATGTTCCGGGATTAGCCCTAGGTCCAGACAGACTCCCACCCCAAAGAAGGGTTCCGCCATCCACATTTTCCACATCAGGCCAGCGCATGTCCCATTCAAAAACGTTCATTCCTTTTTGAGCCATCAAAATTCCCGGTCGCTGGATGATGCGCTCTTCAAAGAAATCCTGCGACAATTTGATAGGCTCACCTTTCTTATTTTTTTGACTTGAGAATGCCGCCACCGTGTCTCCTTCCGTGGTAAAGAATACCATCTTTAGTTCTGATTTGCCCAAAGTATCGGGCAGGTAGTAATACAGCAAAGCCCCCGTTCTGGGATTTTCACCAGCTTGCATTCCATGAGTAAAATATCTACCTCCATCCATCCTATAGGTATGTTTTGGGTTAAGCAGGGTAGCTGTGGTGGGGGTGGTGCTCCATTGATGTAGCGGACTCAAATCATCCAACACCCAAAAAGACCTTCCATGGGTGGCTACAACTAGTGATTTTTCCTTTTTGTGCAGGGCAATGTCATGAATGGGTGTGATCGGCAATCGATCCTCGGCATAGAATCCTACCTTGTTGATGGAAGTCCAGCTTTGTCCCTCATTTCCTGAAAAGTAGAGGCC
>DAINOB010000082.1:0-9030 GCA_036735585.1 Cytophagales bacterium
GCCTTTGGATTATGTAGCGGAGGCTGTAAAAAACTAGTGATACTAACCCTTCCTTATCTCGCAGTCCAGCCGGCTTCCATCGGTAAACTGGCACCTGTAATCTGGGCGGCTGCATCGGAGGCTAAAAAAACTGCCAATGCCCCAATGCTTTCCACGGGCACAAACTCTTTGATGGCGTGCTGTTTCAGCATGATATCAGAGATCACCTTCTCCTCGGGTAGGTTGTGCACTTTTGCCTGATCTTTTATTTGGCCTTCCACCAAGGGTGTACGCACATATCCCGGGCAGATGGCATTGGCGGTAATTTTATAGGGTCCACCTTCTAAGGCCATTACCTTAGTAAGTCCGGTAACCCCATGCTTTGCAGCTACATAAGCCGATTTGAATTCACTGGCTACCAATCCATGGGCAGAACTAATATTTATGATGCGCCCCCAAGATTGCTTTTGCATGTCTTTCCAAACTGCCTGCGAAGTAAAAAATACAGCATTAAGATTCACACCAAGGATGAAGTGCCACTTGTCTTCCGGAAAATCTTCTATGGCTGCCACATGTTGCACCCCTGCATTGTTTACCAAAATATCCACCGTACCCAAATTGGCATTGGCCTGAGCTACCATTTCTTTGATTTGATCGGTTTTCAATAAATTGGCTGAGGAAAAGTCGGTTTTCACACCATAAGTTTTTCCTACTTCCGAAGCGATATCAGCTCCATTGGCCTCGAGCCCGTTAAACATGATTTGATAACCAGCTGCTGCAAAGGATTTTGCAATACCTAAACCAATGCCGCTGGTGCTACCTGTGATCAATACCGTTTTCATGAGTTTTTCTTAAAAGGTTATGCTGGTAAAGCTAAAAACAAATTTCTAAATCTCTTTTCGGTGATTCAAACCGTAGGGATATTTAGCTTGGAAGCTCCATTTCGTTCACCACATCTTTCAACAAAAGCCATAAAAACAACAGCCAAAGTCCAATCACGAAATATATTCCTGTAAATGCACCCATACTAGAATCTGTAAAGCCATACATGGCCCATGCTAAGCCAATGCAAGGCAATAGCAAGGCAGGAAATAGAATCAAAAACAGAAAAGGGCGAAGCAGTAAGCGATCCCACTTGTGCTGCACACTTAACTTGGAGAGTAGATTAATCATAAATCCGATGTAGTAGAAACCGCCACAAGCTATAGAAGCCAAAACTAAAATGGGAAACTGAATTGGGTTTAGAACTACAATGGGCAATAACAAGAACAGCACCATTGCAATGCTTTGTAATACATCCAAAAGGGTGAGATAGAAGAATTTTCGCAATATGGAATCAGGCAATAAGATGAAAATAGGTCGATTCAGATCACCTATGCGAACTCTTCCTATACCCGAAAGCCATGAGGTAAATAACATGAGGGTAGTACCAAGGTAGAGCGAAGTAGTAACATCTGAAGCATCAGCGCCTTGGGTATAAAGCATGACCGCCACAAAAATGCCTATGGCTAAAAAAATCCAAGCAAAGAACCCAAAAAGCGCATGGAAATTCTGTCTGTTATTCATGAGCCATGCCTTCCATAGCAACACCTTTGCCCCTTGACCAAAAGAGGACAATGCTTTGATCTTCTTAATATTCAAAGCCCAGCTAAATTCTAACTCATCTCCTGCATCGCTTCCTTGAGCCATTGCCTCTCGCTTGCTTCTTAATTCTGTGGCTTGCAATACATCTTCGTAATAATCACCGGCTAGTAAAAAGACCAATACTGGAATACCAATAACCGATCCTCCCAAACCAATTACAGAAAACCAAGGAATAGGCATTCCCTCGAAAGCACTAAGTAGCAACTGCTGCACCCAACCCAACAGGGGGAAATAGGGCATAAATCCTTCTACAAAAACAGCCTGCGAAAATGCCTTGAAATCTGCGGCTCCAATACCAGGGAGCAAAACCAAAAAACTTAGTATGACCACCGTTAAACGTATGATTAACACCCTTCTGCGCAAGTGTTGCTTACCAGTAAGTAATGCAAAAATCAAGAAGTTTATAGGGCCAATAAGAAAGAAAAGAGAAGCCATGGCATACAATGCGAGGTACAAGCTTTTCTGGTCGGTAAGCCATTGGTCAGATTGGGCTACAAATAAAAAGTAAACCAAAGACAAGGAGGCAAGAAATATACTTGGAACAACCCTTCTAAACATAAAATAGAGCAGCATCCAATTGGATCGTAGTGGTGCCGTGAAAAGAAATTGTACATCGGCATTCCTAAAAAAAGTACTTTTTAACTGAGTGGCATTGAAAACGATCAGGTTGATAAATACGAGTAAACCTAATCCTATCAAAGTAGCCGCAACTCGGTATGCTCTATCATCGGTGAACCCTTCAAGATCTATTTCTGGAGTATCCACATTGCTTGAGCGCATCCAAAAACTGCGGGTAATCCAAAATAAAAGCAACCCATACACAAGCAATCTCCAAGGCGATCGGAGGATCATCTTGATCTGATTTCGCAATATCAGAAAGTCACGCAGCAGGAGAATTTTAAGCTCCTTCATTTCCTGTGAGGTTAAAAAACAAGTCTTCTAAGCTCCCATTTCCTATATTAAAACTTCTCCTAAGACCATCTGGGGTATCGTCATGAATGAGTACTCCTTTTTTTAAAATTATTATTCGATCGGCAACGGATTCCACAGAATCTATCAAGTGGGTAGAGATGAATAAAGCCTTGCCTGCAGCTTTCAGCTCTTTAAATATCTCTCTGGTTTCTTTGATAGCCTTTGGGTCTAAGCCAATCATAGGCTCATCCATCATCACCAAATCGGGTTGAGAAATGAGGCCGCACATCATGCTGACTTTTTGCTTCATGCCTTTGGACATTTCCTTTCCAAGCTTATTTCTATTTGGAGTCATTTCAAAACGCTCCATCAACTGCTCTGCATAGGGCTGCCAATCCTTGATTCTATAGGCATCTGCAATGAATTGTAGATGTTCCCATGTGGTGAGCAAAGGGTAGGGGTCTGGTGTTTCCGGGATATAAGACAGCTTTTGTTTGGCTTCAACACTGTTATGTACAAACCCTGCTATCTGTATGCTGCCAGCATCTGGACGCAACAAGCCGGCAATACATTTGATACACGTACTTTTGCCAGCACCATTAGGTCCAAGCAATCCCACGACTTCACCAGGATTCAGCGTAAAACTCAAATCACGAATGGCCTCTGTCTTTTCAAACTTTTTGCTTATTCCTTTTACTTCAAGCAGCATAGGTTAATCATTTAGGTAAATGTAGATCAAAGTATTGCCCATCCATATAAAATTATGATGAGCGGAATATGACTCATGGCTACGTTAAGAATTGAAATATAAGTACCACCATGCAGGTTACCAACTCAGACCTTGGGCAACCTTTACTAATGTTTTTGTATCTTATTCCTTTTCAACTTCATCACGCTCATCTTCAAATTTCTTATAAGCTCTGGTCTTAGAAATGGCGTAAGAATAGTAAACGTATCCCACAATAAAATGACAACTCAGGCCTCCGAAAACATGCCATAGCCAATGGGTGCAAATATCAAGGGTTCTGTTTTGCCACATATCTGCCACTCTGAAGAATAAGGCAATGGCAAAGCACAACACTGCAAAAATGACATAGCGGATTTTCAAGAAATTGGTTCGGGAGGAAAAAACGGCTACTGGAAATATTAAAAACACTGCAAGAATCCCATAACTAATATTGATGCCCACTCCTGGAGGTAGGTATGAATAAATACCACGCTGCACCAAAAAGAAGGCAACGAACACCACAAGTACAATCCACCATTTGGGAATGATTTTGATAAAAAAGTACACACCCGCACTAAATGCCAAAATAAGAATAGGCAAATAATCCATCAACAAAAACAACTGGTGTGTTCTAAAAGCGTGATACAAGGTGCCGCCAACTCCACCAATAAATAGCACAAACAGAGAAATAGCTAAGAAGCTATAAGTTTTGAGGTCGTGCTTGATTTTCTTAAACCAGTACCAAACAATAAAGAGAAACAAGAACGCAGAAAAAGCATTCATGGGTTCAGCAATGGTTTGGTTCAGATCTGTTTCGCAGTATACTGGGCCACCGTCAGGCAGTGTGACATAGTACATGCTGTCCAGGGCATTTTGTTGATCAGCTAAGGATGGCATGTGTAGGTTGAAAGATAGATTTTGCTCAAAAGTAGAAGGTTTGCAGCCTTTATATAAGTCAGGACAAGAAAAATAGTTTGAATGAACGTAAATTTTGTTCTTGGGGGACTTTAAATTTATTTGAATCTATTGTTTTTGAGTGCGGTGTGCCTACTTTTGCATCCCCAAAGCAAGTTGTGAATCACTTATTGCTTTTCGGGCCCTTAGCTCAGACGGTTAGAGCATCTGACTCATAATCAGAGGGTCGCTGGTTCGATCCCAGCAGGGCCCACAAAAAAGACAGCTTCAAAGGCTGTCTTTTTTTATTAAAGCCACTTTTCTATTTGCTTTTTCATTTTTTCCACTCTATCCTCCACCTTTTCTGAGCTTAATCTGCCTCTCAATCGATCTACCAGAATAGGAAAGCAAAGCGGAGTGTATTTCTCACAATGACGAATTATCACTTCCTGCTGTGCAAGCCGCTGCATCAAATTTACCAGCCTGTCACGCTCCAATTGCGCAGCGATCACTTCTCCAAATGCCTGAGTGAGCAACAGATTGTCTTCATCATACTTTCTTAAAACTTCGAAGATCAATTGAGTGGAAGCTTGCAAATGCTTGTAACTAACTCTCTTACCAGGATAGCCCTGAAACAACAATCCTGAAATGTGTGCAATTTCTCTGAACCTTCTTTTTGCCATTTCGCTGTCATTCACTGAGGCTATTAGATCTTCTTCCAGATTTGTGGTGCTGAACAGTCCTTGTTTGAGCAATTGATCAATTGGAATTTTCTCTTCGCTTAGCAATTCAAACCCATAATCGTTCATGGCAAGGGAAAACGTGACGGGTGTGGTAAGTGCAATGCGATACGCTAGTATAGCCGAAAGGATCTCATGAATCACACGACCTTCAAACGGATAGATAAAAATGTGATGACCCTCTCTGCTTTCAAGGGTTTCTACAAGCAATTGATGGGTATCAGGCAATCCCGACCATAAGCTTTGCACCTCAAATACAGGCTGTAAAAATCTTAGTTCCTCCGAATTGTTGTGGTCATCTTTTGCTTTTTGCACTTCTTCTCTAATAAGTGCGGCCATCTGAGAGGAGAGGGGCATGCGTCCGCCCATCCACTGAGGCACAGTTCCTTTTTCTTTGCTTGCCTTTCGCACCAAGGCCGTCATGTCCTTGATGCGAATAAACTCCAGGCATTTGCCCGTAAACCAAAAGGTATCTCCAGGACTTAATCGGGATAGAAAACTTTCTTCAATACTCCCCAAATAAGGTCCCGTCAAATATTTCACTTTCAATGCCGGATCACCTACTATAGTGCCAATGGATAGTCTGTGTCGCAAGATGATCTTTTTGTTTGTAGCTACGAACTTGCCCTCAACCCATTGTACACGTGCATATTCATCGTATTCTTGAAGGGCATCTCCACCCGTGGTTATAAAATGTAAAACCCATGACCATGCTTCAGGGCTTAGCTTATGGTAAGCATGGGTAGATTTTATTTCATCATACAGTATTTTTTCATCAAATCCTTCTCCACAAGCTAGCGTGACAAGGTATTGTACCAACACGTCCATAGCCATCACAATGGGTGGTCGCTCTTCTACAAATCCCAGATGCATGGCTGCCCGCAAAGCTGAGGCCTCTATCAACTCCAAAGAATGGGTGGGAACAAAATATATGGTACTTAAGGCACCTGGTCTATGTCCACTTCTACCTGCGCGCTGCATAAATCGGGCTACACCTTTAGGTCCTCCAATTTGAATCACACAATCTACAGGTCTGAAATCTACCCCAAGGTCCAGACTGGAAGTACATACCACTACTTGTAATTTTCCCTCATGTAAAGCAGCTTCTACCCAAGTTCTTAATTCCTGATCAAGGGAACCATGATGCATGGCTATAATGCCTGCAAGCTCAGGTGAGGCATCTAGTAAGGCTCTGTACCAAATTTCACATTGCGCTCGTGTATTGGTGAACACCAGAGTGGTTTGATACTGACGAATTACCTCGAGCACCTTGGTTGTCATCTTGAGTCCGATATGACCCGCCCAAGGAAACTTTTCTGCCTCATCAGGGTAAAGCGTTATCATTTGTAATTTCTTTTCCTGTGAGGCTTTTACAATCACTCCCTTTGAAGTAGAAGCAGGACCAAGAAGCACGGCCAAGGCTTCATCCATATTGGCGATGGTGGCGGAAATACCCCAACGTTGTAAAGGTTGAAGTCCTGCCTGGCTTCGAATGCTATCAATATGTGCAAGCACCAATTCGGTTTGGGTGCCTCGCTTGGAAGAAAGCAGCTCGTGCCATTCATCAATCACTACAGCTTCTACACTGCTAAGCCATTGACTGTGCTCGGGCATACTCATCAGCACATGAAGGCTTTCTGGAGTGGTAACAAGGGCATCAGGCCAGTGCTGAAGTTGTTTCTTTTTCACCGTTGCACCTGAGTCGCCTGTGCGAATGCCAATTCTCCAACCTGCTTGGGTTTCATCGGAGGCGCGCTGCATGGCTCGGGAAATATCAGAGGCTAAGGCCCTTAAAGGCGTAATCCAAAGCACTCTAGGACCAATTCCGATTCTAGGTTTGTGTTGAAGCGATTGAAGCAGCGGAATCCATACGGCATAGGTCTTTCCGCTTCCAGTAGGGGCGTTCAGCAATCCGGAATAGCCATTCATCACCTTTTCCAACGTCTCCTTTTGAAATGGGTAAGGCTGCCAACCCGTATGCTTGTACCATTGATCGAAAAGAGATCCTGACATTTCAGTATCAAACAGGATCACTGAACAATGGTTCTGGATGTATTAGGATTTATAAAAACACCTCACGCACATTGCAAGTACTGCGCACACCTATGTCTTCATAATTATTTTGAATCCATTCACTGGCATATCGCTTGCCTATTTCTTTGAGTTTGAGCAAAAAATCCAAGCTAGCATTCAATTTACTGGAGACAGTATAGTGTGAAATTTCTACCTCAGGATTGATGTTGTGAATATGCAGCATTTTCAGGGGCTTGGCGCTTCGGAAATTCAATCCGTCTTGAAGCATTCGTTGCACAAAGTCCACTTTTCTCATTTCGAACATTAAGCTTGCATTAAAGCTCAATTCATTTACTCGATCTCTGATTTCCACTGCACTTTGGGGTACCTTGTCAATGATGATAGGATTGATCTGTACGATTAAGATATCATTTGTTTCGGTGTAATCTATGAGCGGGAAAATGGGTGGATTTCCCATAAAACCTCCATCCCAGTAAAACTCGCCATCTATTTCTACGGCTTGAAACATAAAAGGAATACAAGCGGAGGCCAGAACTGCATCTACACTCATTTCTTTAAGATGAAAAACTTTAGCACGGCTGGTTTTGACATTGGTAGCGCAAAGGAATAGTTGCGTTTGGTCACAGCTTTTTAAGTAGTCAAAATCCACCAATTCCAACAGAATGGCACGTAGGGGATTGATATTCAGTGGATTAAATTGATAGGGAGACATCACATTGGTGAGGGCTTCAAACCAATGAAAAGCTGGAGACTTGTCCATGCTTCCGTTGCCATCCATTTTGTCAAGAAGCGAAGGCTGCAAAAATGAATACAACTGTTGTTGTGAGACTTTGTGCCAGAATTCATTCAGCAAGTCAATGGCGCCTTGGCGGCCATTTTTCTGAAGTCCAGCGGCTACCATAGTAGCATTCATGGCTCCTGCACTGGTGCCACAGAGACCCGCAATACCTATTCGTTCATCTTCTAAAATGCGCTCAAGAACGCCCCAAGTAAAGGCCCCATGTGAGCCTCCTCCTTGTAGTGCCAGATCTAGTTGTTTTCCCGTTTCCATAGTGTAGGTAATACTTGTTGATGATTGGTTCGGCTAAAGTAAGGTTTAATGAGGGAAAATGATTTATGTAATTGAGGGAATACTCTGCTATTTTCTTTAGCCTAGTTTATTTTACTAAGCTGGAAGTCTAAATAGATCACTTCCACTAGATTAAATCCTTCTCAGTTTGCTTAAAGTTTCAGCTCTTACTTGTAGCATTTCAATTTGCATTCTGTGCTTTCGTTGCAATACAATTGGATAGGCATTGAAAAGCACATTTATTAAAATGGTAGTACTGAAGCCAATCAAAAACCCTTTGTACAAGAGCAATCCAGCAGCAAATGATACTAGAACAAAAGCCCCTAGATGCCCAAACTCTGATTGTCTAGTTTGAAAATCGAATCTATTTAAGCCTGACTTAGAACCATCAAAGTATTTTTTTCGATTTTTTTCTTTACCCCAAAAAGCAAAAAGAAGAAATAGCTTGAAATACTTTACCCCTAAAAAGTTGTAAAGTAAATCTAGGCGCTTGGAATCTTTAATCTTGTAATAGTTATCAGGTAACAGTCTACTTGTAGGATAGGCAAATCCTATAAACGCAAAAACGCCTGTGAGATAAAGATTAAAGAAAACAGCCAACCACACTTCAAAAGGCCATTCGATAGTGCTTGTAAAAACATACAAGACCTTTTTCATCAATTCTATTGAATTGTAAGCTAGAAACAATGAAATCAAAGGGAACAATATTTTCTTTACCATCAATTAAGCTTTTTGGCAAAGCAACAAATTACTTATCCCATGTACCAAACTTGCCTTCTCTAAAATCTTTATATGCCTGTTGAATTTCCTCCTCGCTATTCATTACAAAAGGGCCACGAGCCACTACTGGTTCGTTGAAAGGCAAGGCATGAGCCAGTATCACATAGGAATTAATGTCACACTGTAGGCTGACTTGATTGCCTTTGTTTTCAAACTCTACCAAGTGGAGTTTCTCAACCAGAGTTCCATTGATTTTCACCTCACCTCTTACCACATAGCAAAAGATGTTTCGTTCTGCTGCAATGTCAAAG
>DAINOB010000083.1:0-9006 GCA_036735585.1 Cytophagales bacterium
AATAGGTTTTTTTCTAAAAGTGGTTTTACCACTCCTTTGCTATTAGTATAGGTCTCCACCACTTGTTTCCAAGGCCATACTTTATTCAAGGATCCTAACATAAAGCCCGTAAGTAATGCTACCGTAGCATCATGATATCTTCGCAATAGAAAGCTGAGGAGATTGGCAAATGACAATATGCCCACTATACATCCAACTGCAAAAGTGATGATGACAGGAAAATTGAGTTGCTTGACTGCTCCTAAGATAAATTCATATTTACCCATAAGTAGGAGAATAAAACTACCTGATATTCCGGGCAAAATCATTGCGCAAATGGCGATAGCACCAGATAGAAAAATAAACCAATATGCTTCGGGTGTTTCACTGGGAGTTACAAATGTGATCCAAAAAGCAATAGCAAAACCTGCTACAAGGGCTATGTAAACCACCAGTAAATGTTTTTGCCTAATAGATTGATACACCAACCATGTAGAGGCGAGTATCAAACCAAAGAAGAATGACCAAACCACAATGGCATGAAACTCTAGTAAATACAGGACCAAACTGCTCAGCGCAAGAATACTGATTCCAATGCCTGACAGAAGGGTAAGTAAAAAGCCACCATGAACATGCGCCCACAAGTCTTTTATCTTAAACTGAATTAGGAGTTTAAAGGCTTGGGCATCAACAGATTTTATTGCGTTGAGCAGTCTCTCGTAAATGCCTGTAATAAAGGCAATGGTTCCACCTGAAACACCAGGAACCACATCTGCTGCACCCATAGCAATGCCTTTTGCCAGAAGCAAGGCTCTGGATTTAAAAACACCCACTTACACTAAGTTTTGCTGATTGAGAAAAAAGCTAAACGTGTCACCCCTAAGACCTAGGCGAATGGTTTCAAGAGGTATCATTTCGTTTGGAGCTATGTTTCCAAGATTTACATTGCTACCAAGCAATTTGATAAACCACACTTGCTGAGCTTTTTGAGGAGCTTCCCAGATTATTTTTTCGGAAGGAATCTTAGTTAATATTTCCTCTACCAATCCTTGTCTTACTTCTCCAGAGTCTCTAAACAACCCTACATTTCCAGCTTCTCTAGCCTCGCCAATTACTTTCCAACTACCTGCTTCCAGTTCTTTCTGCATCTGCTCTATCCACTTATATGGAGGAATGATCTTGGCGGCATCTTTGGAACCAACCTCTGACAATACAGTGAAATGCTTGGCTACTTCTCTAATGTATTCACATTTCTTATCATGAGGGAGCTCTATCGAACCATCTGAAACTTCTACATGCTCCAAGCCGAATTCCGACACGGTTTTCATGTATTCTTCAAACTGATTTCTGATAATAAATGCTTCGAATAGAGTGCCACCAAAATAAACGGGTATGCCTGCAGATTTATAGATTGCTATTTTTTCTTTCAGTGGCTTGGTCACATAGGAAGTAGCCCATCCAAGTTTAACGATGTCCACAAAATCTGAACACATTTCAATAAAATCTTCTGTTTCACGCAGGCCCAGACCCTTGTCCATAGCCATGGTGAATCCATATTCCCTGGGTTTTGAGGTTCGCTCAGGAATTTGGTTCAAATGATAATTCATACCCTACGTTAGTCTTTATATTGATTAATGATCTTGAGAAGCGCCTTGTTGGCTTCTAATCCGGGGAAAAATTCAAACAATATGCTGTGCTTATCAAAGTCCAAAAGTAATGCATTCTCCAAGTAATTGAAAGCCTGCTGATACTTGCCCTCAAGCAATAGGTAGGCCGCTGCCCTGTAGAGCAAATCTGTGTTGTCGGGCAATTCATCCAAACCTGATAGTGTTACCATAGAGGCTTTTTCATTTTCCCCCTGCTCATGATACAAAGTTCCCCATTGAAGCCACAACTGTGGATTAGAGGGATTCAGGTGACAGCACTCTTCATACGCTTCTAGACTTGATAGAATATTGCCCACCCTATACTCAGATTGTGCCAAGGCCAGCCAAAACATATCGTTTTTCCCATCTATAGCAATCGCTTTACGGAGAAAGTGCAATGCTTCATAAAACTTATGTTGTGCAAACATGCACATGCCTAGACCAAACCATCCATATTCGTATTCAGGATCTGATCTGGTGGCTTTTCTGTAGTAAATGATTGCCTTATCGAATATGTCTTGTTTTTCATAGGCAGCTCCTATACAGCAAAACAATTCTACATCGTCTTTTAACTGCTTCTCTGCTTCGGTATAGCATTCTAATGCTTTCTCGTAATTCTCAAGATTCATATAAATGCTTCCTGAGCTAAAATGAGCCTCATAGAAATCAGGATCAATCATAGAAGCATATTCGTAGGCTTCTAAGGCTTTTTGAAATTCATCCATTCGCTCGAATACCATCCCTAGATTAAACCATGCACTGGATGAAAAAGGTTCTCTATCTGTGAAAGCTTCAAAGTAATTCTGTTGCTCGCTTAACTGATCTAAAATATCTAATAAGGTGATGAGTTCCTGTGCTGCTACTTGATTCTCAGGATTTTCTTCCAAAGACAATTTAAAGTAAGTAATTGCTTCCTGGTGACGACCAATATTCTGGTGGGCTATACCTAGCGCAAAAAACACCATGTCTTTCTCATAAATCTCTTCTACCGCTGAAAGATAGACTTCTATTGCCTCTTCAAATTTGCCCAATTGCTGTAGGATATCACCTTTAAGCACCTTTATTTCTGGTTCTGCGTGCTGTAGATTTTCTATTTCTTCAAATGCCTCAGAGGCTTGCTCTGTCTGCTGTGTAGTAATGAGCAGTTTTACTTTCTCAATCTTTAAATCAAGAGAAAACGGATATTGATGAATAGCTGCAAAACAGGCATGCAGTGCTTTCTTGTACTTACCACTATCGATGTAGTAACGAATGATGTTTTCAAAACTGTGAAGATCAAAGAAGCCAACCTGTCCTTCTGCGCTCATTTCTTCAAAACGCTTAACATCGTCAAGGTTGTAATCGGGATTTTCTGAGTGTAATGCCATAGGCTTGGTGCTGTCTACCAAATTGGTTTCAGCAATTTAGTTGAATAACCTAATTTCTTGTTGTCTGGTTGCCATCTATTTTTACAAATCATCTATGCTCAATTATCAACAAACATCTGCATACAAAATTGAGCTGTATCTTCTAGGGGTCTGTATTCTAATCCGAGTTCTTGAATGGACTTGCTATTGTCATACGTATAGCTTGATCTAGCCGACACACTTGTTTCTTTGGTAATTAGGGGTGAAACACCCGTTGCTTTTGATCTTAACCACTCTATTCTCCATAGTATAGGGATCAGAGAAGACGGAACTTTAATAGAAGGTGGCCTCTTTCTAAAACTTTTAGCCAACAGGTCAAACAGTGCTTTATATGTCAAAGCATGTCCTGATACTATAAACTTGCCATTAATCTGTTCTTGCTCGCAAAGATGTGCTATTGCGTAGCAAACATCTCTCACATCCACCACATTCGCTATTCCTTCTGTGAAAAAGGGTTTGGAGTGATAAACATACTCTAGCAATCTGCTGCTACTTTTCCCTTTGTATCCTGGCCCCAGAATAATGGAGGGGCAAACAACCACTGTGTTAAGTCCCTCGGCAGCAGCTCTAGCTACTTCCAACTCTGCCAGATATTTTGAAACTGCATACTTAGAGGTTTTTCCCGATGTATCCCAAGGTATATTCTCATTCAGAACCCGCAATCCTTGCTTTCGCCCTATGGCTGCCACTGAGCTTACATGAATCATTCGAGACACACCAGCCTTGTTCGCTTCATCTACCAGTATTTTAGTCCCTGCAACATTTACCCGAAACAGCTTGGGACGATCTTTGGGATCAAAAGAAACTATTGCTGCACAATGAATCAAAATATCTATGTCGTCAAACAAGCCCTCTATGAATGGCACGTCATCTAGGTCTCCTTCGATGAAATCAATTTTTTGAATTATGTCTGATATCAAGCTTTTATCTCCTCCTTTTCTAACCAAGGCCCTTATTTGATATCCTTTGTTTATCAAAGTTCTAGCGAGGTGACTACCCAAAAGCCCAGTAATGCCAGTGATCATTACCTTATTGATCATAGCAGAGAATGCTTCAGTGGTAAATCAATTATTCTTTTAAAATATTTATTGCCTTTTAAGTTTTCCATTGCTTTGAGATGCTTTGGGCCATGGCAATCTGTCCCTACAAAATCAATCATGTTTTGATCTATCAGCCATTCGGCCAATTTTTTAGCCTCTAAGGAGTAATACCCACTTAAGGAATTGACGTTTAATTGAAACCAAACACCCGATTCATGCAATTGCTCCAGCTTAGACTTGTTGCTTTGAAAATAAATGTAACGCTCTGGATGGGCTAAAATCAGTTGATATCCCTTGAGTTGAGCATTAAAACAGAAATCTCTAAGCATTCCTGGCTCATTCATAAAAGACAACTCAAACAACAATAAATTTTTGCTTTGGCCAAAAAAAAGCAACTGCTCTGGATACTGTATTTTTTCAAAAAGCGCCTCATCCAAATAATATTCAGCAGATGCATCTAACACAAAATCTATTTCATTGATTTCAAGCTGCTTTCGAACAGCTTCCAAGGTTTGGAGTATAAGCTTTTGATCGTTTTTGTAGTAGTCTTGCATCACATGAGGGGTAGTAATGGCCCTTTGGATACCTATAGACTTAAGTGCTTTTATAAGCTCTATGCTTTCCTGCATGTCTTTGGCTCCATCGTCCAAGCCCGGGAGTAGGTGACTATGCAAATCTGTAGTTATTGGATACTTGAGGTCTTGTACATCGTCACTTAAGGATGAGAAAAACGGAAGCTTAAACCTCATAGCCCCCATTTCCTTTTTAAGTCTCTCTTTTCCTCATCGTAATAGCCGTATCCATGCCCTGCTACACTACCATATCCATAGGAGGAGCTGTGTTCAATGTCATTAAGCACAACACTTAAGTTTGTGAGACCAAAACTTTGGCGCAGTTTGTTTACATTCAGACAGAAACTTCGCTTTGAGATACCACTTCTCAAGACGTAAATAGGAAGGTCGGCTTTGCTCATCAAGGTAACAGCATCTGCCACAATGCCTACTGGAGGTGTGTCAATGATAATGGTATCAAACTTTTTAGAGAGTTCTTTTAATATTTTGTCTAGTTGATCGTTGAGCATCAACTCTGCTGGATTGGGAGGTAGTGGGCCTGCAGTTATGTAGTAAAGGTTCTCATTATCAGACACTTTCAAACAATCTTTTAGTTTTGACTTACCAATTAGTAATGTGCTCATTCCTACAGTTGTAGAGTCATTAAAGGCCAAATGCAACTTGGGTTTGCGCATATCTAAATCTAGTAACACAACTTTTTGTCCCGCTAAAGCCAAAATCCCTCCAAGATTTATTGCGGTGAAAGTTTTGCCCTCTCCACTTAGGGTAGACGTGATGCTAATAATTCTTCCTGACTTCTTAGGAAGGAGGAATTCCAAATTGGTTCGTATGGAGCGGAAGGCTTCAGAAATCTGAGATTTAGGATTCTCCATTACTACCAATTGTGAATATTGTAAGCGATTTCTCTTATATCTCGGAATGCTTCCTAGAAAAGGGGCACGAATAACACGCTCTACTTCTGCTTGACCACTAATCTTATTGTTTAATAAATACCCTAGTGCAATGATCAACAGTGATAGAATAGATGAACTACCTAAAGCAACTCCATATACCAGCCATTTTCGAGGAAACACGGGTTGCTCTGGGGTAAAAGCCGGTGCCAGCACTTTGAATTCTGGGATTGTACCGGCCATATTGATGCCATATTGGGCTTTTTTATCCATCATCAACAGATAAAACTTTTCATACAGATCTCTATATCTTTTGAGCCGTACATAGTCCGCTTCATTTTGAGGAAAATCGCTCATCTCGCGTTCTAAACGAGCAATTCGATCTGAAATATTCTGAATGTCGATTTGCTTTCTCTTGATTTCACTGTCCATCACGTTTTCTAGCTGTGCTTGGAGATCGTTTAATCTTGTGCGCATGGACTGCACCGCGAGTGTGTTTTCATTCTTGCTAATCAACATTCGCTGAAGTCTTAATCGACCTGAATTGTACTCTTCTGCAAGCTTGAAAAGTGTCTTGTTTTCAAGAAACGCCAAATCTGCAATCATCGTAGTTTCGGCACCTTCATCGTTCATCAAATCAGAAAGCTTTATAATGGCCTTGTATTCATTAGCCATAAGGTACTTTTTACTTTCCAATTCTGCTATTTGATCCAACAGCTTATCTGCGCCACTACTTACCCGTATGCCTTTATTGAGTGAAACAAACAGCTCAATTCTTTGCTCAGCTGTAGATAGACTGTCATCGGTAACTTTCAATTGATTGTCGAGAAAGGAAACCGTTTGAATTGCTGCCTTATTCTTGTCTTCTAAGGTTTCTTTGAGGTATAAAGTATCTACCCAGTTTACAATATCTTGTGCCTTTTGCCTATTTAAATCCTTGAATGATATTCTGATCGTTCGTGCATTAGGGTTTATAACAGAGGCTTGAAGGTTATTTGAGAAATAAGTAAAAAGGCTGTAAGTACTATGGACTTTGATAAAATAAGAACCTGGAATTTGACCAGACTCAAATAATGCAGTAGGGTGAAGTATTGCCTTGATATGCTCTGTTGCAAATGTATCACCAAGGTTAATTTCTAATTGGTATTCAACCTTATTTAAAGAGTAATATAACTTAGAAGTTGTCTCTTTCTCTACATCAATATGAATCTCTTTGTCTTGTAAAGCAGGATCTAAATACAATACTTCTAGCCTAATGGGTGAACTGTTATACCTCTCTTCAAAGAGAATCTTTCCTTTATAATAATGACTGATTTTGAAAACTGGCATTTCAACCAGTTGATCCAGAATGACATTGGATTGGATCAGTTCCAGCTCCCCAGCCATATTAGAACCAGGATCACTAAAGGCGTCTGCCGTACCAAGACCTAACACGTTAGATTCACGCTTTACATCTAATTTTAATATCGAACTGGCTTCAAAGACTGGTGGAGTATACCGTAAATAAAGCCATGCCCCTACCCCAGAAATAATGATTAAGAACAATAAAAAGGGATACACCTTTCTGACTGTAAACCACAACTTTTCAAGGTCAAAATCTGTAGCAGCCGAGTCAACAATTAGCTCAGAACTTATCCTATCTGATCTTGTAGGTAATTCATTGATGTTCTTCAGCTTTGCTATTTCTTCTGGGGTTAGCATTATTAAAATCTGCTGATCAATAAAAGCACGGTAAACAAATTAATAAAGGTAGCCACTATCGGTAACAGGTCTGTAGTGGCTTTAATAGCGGTTCTGCTAATGGGCTCTAGGTATATGATGTCATTGGGTTGTAGTTTCAAACTGGCTTTTTGCATACCTGCTATGGTAGAAAGGTCAATCAACTGTACAGAAGGATTACTTAAATCACCTCTGATAAGTCGAATATTCTTGACTCTACTAAACTCTTCTGGGCCTCCTGAAATGGCTAATATCTCGATAAGGTTCATATTCTCATAAACCAAGGGTACAACTCCACTTTTTAGGCCTCCCAAAACAACTACCCTTCTACTGGATATTTGGGAGATCACAAAAGGATCTTTATAGAAAAGTGCATAAGATTTGCTCAATAGGCTATCCAATTGATACATAGCATAGCCACTTACTTTTAATTCGCCTATCATGGGGAGCATCACCGATCCATCTGGTCTTACGGTGTAGTTTGTAGTAAGCTGGGGATTAAAGGTCGGATTAATCCCTTGCTGAAGCTCCATATCAGAAGTGGGGTCAATAATACGCTCTCCTTTGTTGGTATACAGCCTGAAAATAAATACGTCTCCAGGAATGATTATATAATTTCGTTCTGCCTGTGATATTGCCTGCGAAAAGCTCAAAGGATTAATCTCGACTTCTGATTGGAACATTATGTTCTGACGATAGGTATTACAGCCTACCATGCCGAGCATCACTAGAAACAATACTGTTTGCAAAAATACAGGGCTGTTTTTCTTAATGTTCATACTCCAGCGCAATAAAGGCCTTAAAATCAGGTAATTGCTGATCTTTATTAGAAACCATAGGTTGATCTACTTCCCAATCAATCGCGATTTCAGGATCGTTCCAAACGATACCACTTTCAGCATCCTTGTTATAGGGCGCTGTGCACTTGTAATAGAAGATGCTATCCTCAAGGGCGGCAAATCCGTGTGCGAATCCAGGAGGAACCCAGAGCATATTATTCTTCTCGCTACTCAAAATAAATTTTGCATGCTTTCCAAAGGTTTTTGATTCAGGCCTGATATCGAGCACTACATCCAATACACTACCTGTCATTACCTTTACAAGCTTTCCCTGAGCATGTTTCCCCTTTTGGAGGTGCAATCCCCTTACTACACCTTTCTTTGAAAAAGACTGATTGTCTTGAACAAATTCAAATGGGAGGCCATTGCTTTGAAAAACTTTAGAGTGAAAGCTTTCAAAAAAATAACCTCTCTCATCATGAAATATAGTGGGTTGAATTTCAAATAAGCCATCAAAGGCTGTAGAATAGATCTGCATATCAGCTGGACGGATGCTAAGGTAAGGCTAAATGATGAAGCAAGTTACTCAGAATTATGATTTGCGTCTGAAATGGACTTACGATATAAGTGTATAACCTTCTCTTCATCAAAGCTATTCACTACCATTTCTCTTCCTGCTTTTCCCATTTTAGTTAAAATATCTGCTGGTGTATTCAACATTTCTTCCATAGCTTCTTCTAGGTCCTTGCTCGATCTTTCTTTACACAATAAACCATTGACGCCATGTGCCACTACCTCCATACACCCCGGAACGGAAGTAGTAATTACCGGCCGACCACAAGCTGCAGCTTCCAGCAAAGAACGAGGGGTGCCCTCTCGGTAGCTAGGCAATACCACGCAATGCACATTAGAAATGCTTTCAAAAGGGTGATCCGTAGGCGCCAACCATGTAATTAACTTTCTTTTTTGCCATTC
>DAINOB010000084.1:0-8956 GCA_036735585.1 Cytophagales bacterium
ACTAAACTCTTACTACTATGCTTTGGCTTATCACACTCCTTCTACAACTTCAGGTCATCACGTGTGAAACTGAATATGATACTACTCAAGAAATAAACTATGTAGCCACTTATGCTCCAGAACATTTGGCGGAGTATGATGCTGAAGGTGGTCCAGGTGGTGCAGATATAGAAACTTTTTAATATACATGAAAGTACAGATACTAGATAATGGCTCACCTTACACAGTCATCCTACAAGCAGTTTCTCGCGCTGCGGGGTGGGAGGTACATACATCTGGTATCGATTCTTTAAGCAGTATAACCACCTTCTCTCAAACCATACCTGATTTGCTTTTGATAGAAGAAGATGGGTTAAGCTCAGATAAAATTTGTGCGGTATTAAAACCACTGCTTCATATTAAAAAGGTGCAAGTAATTGTTTGCACCAATGACATTGTCTCGCAGAAGGCTTATAACCTTGAACAGGGTCCCATAAAGATACTTGACAAGTTGTTTGTTTTCACGATACCCTGGTACTACAGGAGACTGGTTGCATCAGCCGGTCAATCGTAAGTTTGTTAGTTGCAAAATAAAATACAAAACCCCTTATCTCTTGATTTGGGGCTTTTTTTGATCGTTAATTGAATACATCATTTTGCAATTTTATATTCACAACGGAGTTCTTGACTCTGTTAAGCTTGGTTGTCAAATAATTATTGTAAATATTTTTGCACTTCTTCAACCATAGTTTGAGAACCAATGTAAAAGGGCACCCTTTGATGAAATCCATCTGGTTGAATATCAAGGATATTCCGTGTACCGTCAGAACCCATGCCTCCAGCTTGTTCCGCAATCATTGCCAGTGAGTTGCACTCATGCATCAAACGTATTTTACCCTTAGGATTTTTATGAGTAGCAGGATAAAAATATATTCCTCCAACAAGCAATGACCGATGAAAATCAGCGACCAAAGCTCCAAAATACCTAGATGAGAATCCTTTTGCCTTGCATTGTGAGATGTAGGATTTCAGCCCTTCAGGAAACGATTCCGATTGACCCTCATTGCATGAATAAATGGTTCCATCCTTTGGCATTTCAATCATAGGATGTGAGAGGAAAAATTCCCCTAAAGATTGCTCATACGTGAATCCATTGACCCCGCGGCCAGCTGTGTACACCAGCATGGTAGAGGAGCCATATAGAATATAGCCTGCGATTACTTGTTTTCTTCCACATTGCAAGGCGTCCTCATCATTTGGAGGAGTTCCCACTTCAGATTTCCTTCGATACACTGAGAAGATGGTTCCTATGGGCCCGTCAATATCAATATTTGTAGACCCATCTAAAGGGTCTATAGCCACCAAATATTTCCCGTTGTTGTTCCCCGTTAAAAGTAAGTTTTCTTCTTCTTCTGAAATGATAGCACATACCTCTCCTCCTTTAGTAAGTGCTCTAATAAATCTGATGTTGGCAGCCACATCCAATTTCATCTGTTCCTCCCCCTGAATGTTTTGAGCACCAAATGCTCCCGTGATCCCTGCTAGGCCAGCCCTATTTACTTCTCTATGTACTACCTTTGAGGCAAGTGCCAAGTCTCTCAGCAACTGTGATAGTTCGCCTGTTGCACCAGGAAAGTCCTCTTGGCGCTTCATGATAAATCTGTCAAGCGTGGTTCCGATAGGTAAAGTTAAATTTGACTGCATAGCATTACATAAATCAGTGTTAGCACAAACCTAACTTAAAATTTCTATTGCCTGAATGCCATCCCCACACATTGCTTAGTTATTTTCGCACTCTTTTTTGCTTAAAAGTATTTTAAACTACATGGCTTACAGAGTTTTTAAATTTGGTGGCGCATCTGTTAAAGATGCCGCTGCAGTGGTTAACATGGCTGATATTATTGCCAAATATGCAGAGACTCACGGTGTACTGATCGTAGTATCTGCAATGGGAAAAACTACGAATGCACTGGAACGATTACTATTTGCTGCTCAAAACGATCCTGAACAAATCGATGTCGTACACCAAGAGATATCTGAGTATCATTTGAATATAGTAGATGAATTGTTTTTAAATGAGTCTACTCTTATTCGGCCTCAAATCAACTTATATCTAGAGCACTTAAAAGTAAAACTTCAGGCTGGAATCACTGCCTACACGGAAGATCAACTATACGATCAAATAGTATCCTTTGGTGAGCTTATCTCTAGTCGGATTGTATATGAATATCTTATCCGTAAGGAACTACCTATTAGACTGATTGAGGCTAGAAACTACATAAGAACCCATGAAGAGTGGAGAGACGCTAAAGTGGACAAAGATATTTCATACACCCTTATTAAGAATGATCTCCCGCTTTGGTTGGAACGTGGGCTAGTACTCACACAAGGCTTTATTGGAGGTACCACCTCAGGCTATCTTACTACCTTAGGTAGAGAAGGATCCGATTACAGCGCTGCCCTTTTTGCAGCTGCCTTGGATGCGGAATCAGTTACCATTTGGAAGGATGTACCCGGAGTAATGAATGCAGACCCTAGAAGAGTGGCCGATGCAAAGTTGTTTTCTGAGTTAAGCTATAAAGAAGCTGCTGAAATGACCTTTTATGGAGCCTCTGTGATTCATCCGAAAACTATAAAACCTCTAGCATCTAAAAGTATTCCGCTTTACGTTCGTTCCTTTATCGCTCCGGAGTCTGATGGCACTAAAATCCATCAAAATGCACCAGATCAAGAATATCCAGCTCTAATCTTCAAAGACAACCAAACCTTTGTAACCTGTTCAGTTCGAGATATTTCCTTTGTAGGTGAAGGCGGAATTGGTACTATTTTCTCCATCCTTGATACGTTGGGGATTAGAATCAACTTGATGCAGAGATCTGCAATCAGCTTCTCATTTGCTATGGATTTTAAGGAAGATAAGCTCAAATTGCTGTGTGCACATCTTAATCAAACCTTTGAGGTATCTGTCATTCATGGGCTTACACTCCTAACGATTAAAAATTATTCTGACCATATACTTCAGCAACATACAAATGGAAAGAAAATAATCATTGAACAAATGAATGCTAAGACTGCACAGGTTTTGATGTACTAAAGCAGCATTGATTTACCAAAACCCATAGGAAGTAAATCACTAACACTTTTAACCAGTATATAGCGATTTTCTAGGTAGAAAAGAAGAGATAATGGTGCATCTTGTCTCAGTTCGTACTCTAAAAGTGTTTGTCTACAGCTGCCGCAAGGACTTGCAGGCATTTGATTAGTACTTTCTTGGGAATAGGCAGCCACAGCCATCTTTTGAATGGATAGGTTTGGAGTGATTGATGATGCATGGAAAATACAAACCCTCTCCGCACATAATCCTGATGGATAAGCCGCATTTTCCTGATTATTTCCAGTAGCAATATTGCCATTTACAGTCTGGCAAGCTGCTCCTACAAAAAACCTACTGTAGGGGGCATATGCATTCTTTGCTGCTTCACAGGCATATTCCCATAAAATTTGCCAATCCTTGGGTAAGTCCTTTATGTCTTCAAAGCTTTCTGCTTCAATATTGATAAAGAGAGGAGTTTTCAACAGTTAAATATTTATTTGGAATCTAAAGTTAATAATTCGGTGGCTCATCACTTAAAATCTGCTATTTTTCGACCAAATGGATAGTAAACACATTCTTGTTTTAGGAGCAGGCAGATCTTCAGGTGCACTGATTAATTTTTTGCTCGAGAATTCAATTCAACATAATTATAAGGTGATAGTGGCAGATGCTGATACCCAAGCTTTGCAATCACGGATCAATGGGCACCCACAAGGAGAAGCCAGACAAATAATTGCGGAGGACAGCAAGGCTATTGCTGATTTGGTGAGATCCTCAGATTTGGTGATTTCTTTACTGCCGCCTTCGCTTCATGCGCAGGTAGCACAAGAATGCTTAAATTTTCAAAAACACTTCATCACTGCTTCTTATGTTTCTCCAGCTATTCAAGCCATGGACACAGAAGCTAGGCAAAAAGGTCTTAGTTTCATCATGGAATGTGGACTCGATCCAGGAATTGACCACCTGTCAGCAAAGGAAATCATTGACAGAATAGTTGAGAAAGGTGGGAGAATTCAATCGTTTAAAAGTTTTACGGGCGGTTTGGTAGCACCAGAGTCTGATAATAATCCTTGGCATTACAAGATTACTTGGAATCCTCGGAACGTGGTATTGGCAGGCAAGGGCACTGCAAAGTTCAAGCGTAACAATCTATATAAATACGTGCCTTACCATAAGCTTTTCACCAGACTTGAGCATATCGTGATTCCAGGTTATGGTGATTTTGAGGGGTATTTTAACCGTGATTCACTATTGTATAGATCCATTTATGGATTGGAGGATATACCAACCATTATCAGAGGTACATTAAGACGACCAGGATTTAGCAGCTCTTGGAATTGCTTGGTGCAGTTGGGACTTACCGATGATTCCTTTATGATTGAAGATCTTAGTAAATACACTTACAGAGATTTTGTCAACATGTTTCTGATTTATAAGCCAAACGATACAGTAGAGAAAAAACTAGCTGAATACCTTGGCATTGATGAGCAGGGACCAGAAATGGAAAACCTTAATTGGTTGGGTCTATTTGAAAGCCACAAAATAGGTCTAAAGGAAGGTACTCCTGCCGATGTAATCCAGCATTTGTTGATGCAAAGGCTAGCTTTTGAGACTGGGGACAAGGACATGGTAGTGATGCAGCACCAATTTGAATATCAATTGGACGGTAAGATGAAATCGCTGGTAAGCAGCATGGTCCTCAAAGGAGAAAAACAGGGACTTTCAGCTATGGCAAAAACTGTAGGTTGGCCCTTAGGAATTGCTGCCTTAATGGTTTTAAACAATCAATACAAAATTTCTGGTGTAAGCATTCCAGTGCAGCCCGAACTGTATAAGCCCATGCTGACTGAATTAAAGAATCTGGGGATTAATTTTCTTGAAGAAGAATTCGATCACTGAATAAGCCACTACAAATACAGATAGAAGGGAGATAATAATTTTATGATTTCCTCAGTGTAAATGCTTGGTTCCTTGTAGATAACAAGATCTCTTATTATCGTTTCACTTTTTGAATAACTAAAAGTAATAACCCATCTAAAGGAAGTTTTGTGTGCGTAATGGTATAGTTTATCAATTCTCTCTACATATAAACCCAAGTCAGAGTTGAGCTTGATAAGTTTACTGGATTCATAGGGTGGTAGCATAGCCATGAACCTACCCTCTGGATGGAGCAATCTTATAACTTGTTTACTTAATTGATCTAAAGTAAGTGAATGTTGATGTTTCGCCAATAGTAGTCCTGCATCTTCTGGCAGCAATGATTTTTCGAAATAAGGGGGATTACATAGTATAATGTGGTACAAACAGCTGGGGCTAAAGTCAAGAATATTCTTTACATGGAGTCGAATGTTTTCCCTAAGGGGATGATGCATGAAATTAAACCTTGCATCTTCTATAGCTCCAACGTCTATTTCAACTGCATCTATCATAGTTTGAGGATTGATCTGAGCAGCCATCATGGCAAGTAATCCTGTTCCAGTGCCTATGTCTAATATTTTACCTTCTTCTAATTTGGGAGTTAAAGCACCCATTATACAACTGTCTGTACAAACTTTCATGGCTGCATAATCTTGCCGAACTGCAAACTGCTTAAACTTAAAAGTTGCCACGAATTAAGGAATGATAATCAAGTGGTAGAATCGATTTGATATCCTAGATCTTTGGGCAAATCTGCTTTCTGGGATGCACTTACTGCAAGTTTGTCACATCTTTCATTTTCTGGATGCCCTGCATGACCTTTAATCCAAATAAATTTGAGAGAGTATTGAGAAGCTACCTTGTTAAACCGAATCCATAAGTCTTGATTCTTTTTCCCTTTAAACCCTTTTTTAATCCAGCTTTGTAGCCATCCCTTATTTATCGCATCTACTACATAGGAAGAGTCAGAATATATATAAACTGCTTTGTCCTTGGATTTCAATGCCTCAAGCCCAACGATTACAGCCAATAACTCCATACGATTATTGGTAGTGAGTGCAAATCCAGCGCTTAATTCTTTTTCATGACCCTTATACTTCATCACCACACCATAGCCCCCAGGTCCTGGATTGCCGCTGCACGCACCATCCGTGAAGATTTCTACCGCATCCATTCTAAAAGGAGCTTTTCATCAAATCAATTAATTGATCAAAGTCTGAATCTGTATGTGAGGGAAAGTTTGCTATTCTGAAGGTCTCCTTTTGCCATTTACCATAACCTTTGCCCAAAAGTAGTCCTGCTTTCTCTGAAAAATGATGAGCTAAGGCTATTTGGTCAGCACTTCCTTTGAGTGCCACTACAGTATCAGACCTTACCTCCTGGTTGCGAATCAAAGGAGTAAATGGTGTATTATTTTCAAAAAAATCATACAGTATTTCAGCTCTTTTGGCTGTAGAATTCCCACTTTTTGAAATAGGAACCCTAGTTTCAGCCACTTTCCCCAATAAGTAAATGCTAAGCACATTTGGGGTAAAGGCGGTTTGATTCAGTTTGCCAAATGCGAGTGTTGTAGAAATACTGTTGTAATGATCTTTTTCGCCAATTTCTTTTATTCTTTCTACCGCTCTATCAGAAAAAATCATCACTCCTAATCCTGCTGGTAGCCCAAAACATTTCTGAACCGATGCAAACCATATATCAGCTTGACTTAAGTCTAGAGCAATTCCACCTAAGGAAGAGGTAGCATCTACAGCCACAAGGGTAGTAGGCGAACTTTTCATCAAGTACTTTATTACATCATTTTTTACTTGAGTCCCATTGGAGGTTTCGTTTTGAGTGATGCACACAATTTCAGCCATAATGGGCACAAGTAGCTCATCTACAGGCAGAACCTCTTGTAATCCAAATGGATATTCTTCACTCCCTTTTTTAATATTATGAGCATAGTTGTACCACTTTTCACCAAAAGCTCCATTGAAAATATGCAGCGATATGCCTTTAAGAGCTGACTGTGAAATCATTTCCCAACACTCCGTGGCAGAAGAGGTAAAGATGATCTCAAATCCTGATGGAATGTCCAAGTGTCTGGTTAAAGCAGACTTGGTTTGAGCCATCATCTCCATAAAGCTATCCGAACGATGATTGATTGATAGGATACCTTGATCTACAGCCTCTTGCATCCATTTTCCTACTTGAGCGTCAAGCTGAGAAGGCCCTGGATAAAATGATATCATAATTTTCCTTGATTAATCGACAATAAATAATGAGCTGCTAACCAATAGCTTCTCCATCCAAAACCACTTATGACACCTATACAGTGTGCGCTAATTAAGCTGTTTTTTCTAAAATCTTCTCTGGCTAAGATATTTGATAGATGAACTTCAACAACTGGGACTTGTAATGCAGATACACAATCTGCCAATGCAACAGATGTATGCGTGTATCCAGCGGCATTTAGAATAATTCCATCAGTATCTGGTGGTATCTGTTGTAAATAATCAATCAAATCACCTTCTACATTGGACTGGAAATGCATCCACTCCAACATAGGAAACTCACTTTTAAGCATATTATTAATCTCTGATAAGGTAAACCTCCCGTAAATTTCGGGGGATCGATTACCTAATAGGTTTAGGTTGGGACCATTTACCAGCGCTATTTTCACGAGATTGAAAATGTGTTTTGATTTCCGTGCAAATAAAGAGTAATATCCTGTATACTTTTGTAAGGCAGCTTAGCTTGCAATAAAAAAATGTGGGAAAGCTATATTAAACAGTTTGAAGCTTATTTGCTCTTAGAGCGGTCGCTTTCGGGAAACAGCAGATTAGCTTATTTAGCAGATATAGAAAAACTCAAGAACTTCGCACTAAGAAAGGAAATACACTCTCCAAGCAAACTTAGTAGAAAGGAGATCGCTGAGTTTTTAGGTTTGCTGTATGACCTCGGGCTTCAAGCTACTTCTCAAGCTAGAATTTTATCAGGAGTTAAAGCATTTTACAAATACCTTTCAGTTGAAGATATTATTGAATCTGATCCTACAGATGGAATTCTAGGACCAAAGACAAGTAGGAAGCTGCCAGATGTACTAAGTGTAGAAGAGATTGATGAGATTCTCTCGAACATGGATATGAGTTCTACCGAGGGAGCAAGAAATCGTGCAATGATAGAAGTGTTGTACAGCAGTGGACTTAGAGCATCAGAGTTGGTAGCCCTTCAAACCCAACAGTATTATAGAGAAGTAGGTTTTTTGAAAATTATCGGAAAGGGTAATAAAGAGCGTTTGGTTCCAATCGGTAGGCAGGCAATGAAATACTTGAATAGCTATATAGATGAAATCCGAATACACCAATCAGTGAGCAAAGGATATGAGTCAGTTATTTTTCTAAATAACAGGGGTAAAGGATTGAGCAGGGTAATGCTATTTTTAATTATTAAGGAGGCTGTTTCAAAAGCAGGTATTAATAAAATAGTAAGTCCTCACACTTTCAGGCATTCGTTTGCCACCCATTTGGTAGAAGGAGGTGCGGATTTAAGAGTAGTTCAGGAAATGTTGGGCCATGCCTCAATCACCACTACAGAGATATACACCCATTTATCAGCAGATTTTCTTAGAGATGTAATCACAAAATACCACCCTAGAAATTGATTTTAAGGGGTTGCAATCCAAAATTCAATCATATTACTACAGAATAATGAATTCTATAAATACTTTGGCATGATGATAGTATTACTATCGATTAATGGAAGGCCAATACTCCTCCTTAAGGGATTTTCAAACCAATGCTTATCTTAAAGATCCTTTAAGTACAGATCTTGGACGAAGAATTATTATTCACGCTGTGGAAATGATAGATAAAGCTGGCCTTGAAAATTTTACCTTCCGAAAGCTTGCGATTGAAATAAATTCCACTGAAGCCTCGATTTATAGATATTTTGAGAACAAACACCTATTGTTAGTGTATTTGG
>DAINOB010000085.1:0-8936 GCA_036735585.1 Cytophagales bacterium
GGCATCAGATAACTTTGTCATTGCATCTACGCATGGCAGAGGGCTTTATTCCACAGAGGTCTTTATGACGCCTTTTGCAGCCTTTACTGGTCCCCAAGCTCACTATCTCAACAGTACATACCAATTAGAAAATAGATCAAGAAATTCCGTAAACACTCGATGGACCGTAGACAATCAATTTTCATATACCCTTACAAACCCTACCCATACTTTCTCAACTATTGGCAGCTACGATATAGGTCTTAGTATCAACAACAATTTTGATTCAATCTTAACAGAAAATTATGTAAAGATTCTTCCTGACCTCCCTACCAGTTACACTCCACAGGATGGTGGAGACTTTGAAAACAATGAATTTCATTTTGGTTCAGAGAGTTTGTCAGGGTCCAAATTTGAACTTGCTTCCTCAAACGTATCAGGCAAAAACGGCACATTCAAAGGATCAAGAGCTTATGTATTGGCTCCAAACGACAATTTGTACCAAAACAACACTGTGGCTAGGGTCTACAGTCCAGCGTACGATTTCTCAGAAGATGCATTTTATTCATTTTCGTTTTATACCAAATTTGATATTGACTTTGGATTGGATGGCCTTTACGTAGAATATTCTACTGATAAGGGGCAAACTTGGGAAATACTAGGAACCAAACAACCCAATTGGTACAATCATACAAATACTTTCGAAGGCCGAATGTTCCCTGTTGGAAGCAATTACTTTACTGGAAAAAGCTCCAATCAATTTGAAAAGAAGTTTATCGATGTGAGCTTTTTAAAATCAAATCCTCATGTCGCCTTTAGGTTTACATTTTTGTCTGATGCAGCACTTAGCAAAGCGGGTGTAGCAATTGATTATGTATGGGTACATAAGTCAAAAGATGGAGTTGAATTTCCTGATCCCACTTCTGGCGAACTAACTCTTGAAAGTGTTTTCCCAACCGCTTTTGCCAATAATCTCACAATCCAATACAGTACAAAAGACGAAGCTCCTATTTCACTTTCACTATTTACGGTAAAGGGCCAACTCGTGTATACCGATGTGCTAGCTCCAGCTACCAGCCAAATCGGTGAAAGAATCTTGTCATTCCCTGACCTCTCTGAAGGTATGTATGTGATACAACTAAGAGAAGGAGATAAGTCTGTAACCCAAAAAGTAATCAAAAAGCGCTGATGCAGTATAGCATCCCTACCCCACTCACAGAACTTTTGGGAATTCGCTACCCAATTATCGTAGCTCCTATGTTTCTTGTGAGCAACACGGCAATGGTGAAGGCAGCAATAGCCGCAGGTGCCACAGGTGCTATCCCTGCTTTGAACTATCGTTCATCAGAGGAATTCAAAAAGGCGCTTAGCGAGTTGGTTGAAGGCAATCACAGACCCTTTGGAATCAACTTAATTGTAAATAAATCGAATGTAAAATTTCGTGAACAATTAGATGCTTGCTTGGAATACAAAGTAGATTTTATCATCACCTCGCTAGGTAGCCCGAAAGAAACCATAGAACACTGCAAGAAAGTAGGCATCAAAGTCTTTTGCGATGTAACGGATCTTTCCTACGCATTAAAAGTGACCGAAATGGGCGCAGATGCCCTTATTGCAGTAAACAATAGTGCAGGAGGACATGCAGGCAATCTTTCCGCTGAGGATTTGATTCCCATGCTTACTAAACACTGTACTATACCGGTAATTTCAGCTGGAGGGGTAGGAACAGGAGCAGGGTTATTGGAAAAATTAAGATTGGGGGCTGTCGGTATATCGATGGGCAGTCCATTTATTGCTACACATGAATCACCTGTTTCAGAGGAATACAAACAGGCCATTATATCCTATGGTGCCAAGGATATTGTGATGACTAATCGTCTTTCGGGTACTCCTTGCACGGTCATAAATACACCGTATGTTCAACAAATCGGCACACGTCAAGGTATCATTGAGGCCTTCTTGAATAAAAATAAAAGTCTTAAGAAGTTTGCCAAGATGCTTACCTTTTACAAAGGCATGAAAATGCTAGAAACTGCGGCCTTTTCTGCTACATATAAAACCATGTGGTGTGCAGGACCCAGTATAGAGCATGTGAAAGAGATCAAACCGGTTGGAGACATCATTTTCCATTTGGTAGAGGAGTATTCAGCCTTGAACGCTCATGCACTAGCCTCGGAAGTTGATTCGATCTAATTTACGGGCAGAGCACTTAATTTTACTTGTTTTCCTCTCCACTGAGTCCTGTGAATGACGAAAACACGAGAATCCAAGGTCAGGATATAGGGATTCCATAAATTCCCATCAGCAAGTGGATAGAGCACTTCTTCCTTTCTCTTTACACCTGAGTATCTATCTAATCTTGTAAGCCTTAATCCGCTTTTGTCCTTGATTGACCCTAGTGTGGAGCCAAATACAAAATCAACTTCTGCCTTATTCAAATTGATCCATCGCAGTGGCAATGGAGCAAACCCTTCCTCGGCTTTACCTGAATAGTTCATCTGTAATCCATACTGCCATCGAAATTCCAGTCCTGCTGAAAAATTCATCAGCACTACAGGGCCAGCCAGCACTTCAATACTTTTAAAATCAGGTGTTCTTTTTCTACGTTCTGCAAACCTATCCAATCTTACTCCTGCTATTTGTATAAACCGCTGCTGAAAAATAAGGAAAGGTTCCTCCTTTTCATTTAGATCCACAGACAACAACCTATAGTCTTTAAGATTGGTAGCTAGAGATTTTAATTTCAACGACTTTGTAAACTCAGGCTCTAGTTTGGTAAATGTTTGTTCACTTACCTCCTCTTCTTGGAAGTCAATTTCCATCAGATTCACCCCATACCATTCGTCTTTTACCAAGCTCATACACGCCAACAGTGCCTTGTCTTTGCTTTTAGCTACTATAATAGGATCTGCTCTGGAAGTGCTAGAAGCAGCTATTTGAAGCGTATTCACTTCCGTGTGGTATCGATCTATAAGCATATTTCCTGCTGCATCCATGCTACTTCCATAATAGGTCCCGTCATTGCCCACATCAAATCCATAATGAGTATAACCAGACTGCACAGGCATTTCATGAGAATAAATCAAATCTAGCTGCGCATTATATAATCTGGTGCTGATAAGCAGTTCAGCTGGAGTCCAGAAAGAATGAGCCACCAACAAATACGCTTCATTGGGAGATTGCCAATAATTGAATCGTGTTTCTGTTACAGGAACTGCTCCTTGGGGTAAAAAAGCAAAAATTTCTTCCTCTAAATCTTCTTTTATTTTGCCAATGTTCCCCTTTACAGGTATTACCGAAGCCAAAGAAGAATCAAGAGGAGTGGTTGAAATCACCACACCCTCTTTAAAGTCAAGCTGATGAGCTAGGAGTACTCTAGAGGATTCATTGCCTTGCAACTCGTCAGTAATAGCTACAATAGTAGTGTCTAGTGATACAAGTCCTAAAAAAAATGCGCTTCGATTAAGTGCAATAGGCACTTCTCCTATAAATGCCAATTTTTCATCTACGCCTCTGACGGTGTATTGTGCATTACCAAACCATTCTCCTTGAGTTTTAATCGCAAAGGCATATATCCCATTTGCATTGGCTACTGTAGATTGATTGGTTGGCGGTACAGTCCACTGTGCATCCTCCCATATGATTTGAGGATTCTGAGATTTTGGTTGAGCAAAAGATTGATTTGCAGTATATACAATTATTATGAGTGATAATGCGCTTCTAACGAGGGCCATGAATATGTTTATTGTTCTAAGGCCTAAGTTGTAGAAAATTAATGGAACTCCATATGTATAGGCATACGTGCCTGCACACCATTCCAATTTTGTATTTGTTTGGCTTGTTTCACCATAGGATATAAAACACCCAGTTCTTGTTTTACAATTCTATTGCTTACCTCATCAGACATACCTTCGAATATTTTTTCAAAAAAGTTTTTTTGCTGTGGGTAATACCGAACCTGGAAATCATTCTCAACCCCAGCAGCTGCACTAGCTAGAGCAATTGCCTTGTCAAGTCCGCCCAGCACATCTACCAATCCATGCGTTTTCGCATCTGATCCTGTCCAAACCCGACCGCTTGCCACTTTCAAAAGGTTGTCAATAGGCTGTTTTCTGGCTTGTGCGGCCTTTCCTGTAAAATCTTTGTAAATTTCTTCCACTTCATTTTGTATCAATTGTCTTTCAAAAGCAGTAAAAGGTCTACCTGGATTTCCTAGATCACTGAATTCACCGGTTTTAACTCCATCTGAATACACACCTAATTTATCATTGATCAATTCTTGTACATTAAAAAATACTCCAAATACTCCTATAGAGCCCGTGATGGAGTTGGGTTGAGCTACTATAGTATCACATGCCATGGCGATATAATATCCACCTGAGGCTGCAACTGATGACATGGAAGCAATGATGGGCTTTACTCCCTTGGTTAGCATTACTTCACGCCAAATCACATCAGAGGCCAAGGCGCTTCCACCTGGAGAATTGATTCTCAAAACAATTGCTTTGACTTTATCATCTTTTCTGGCTTTACGAATTTCTTCCGTAAAAGTATTTGATGCAACCGATCTGTCTTCATCCGACTCACTCACAATATCACCCTCAGCTACCAAAACAGCTATCCTGTTCTTAGACTTTACATTATCGTCCTTCACTGTTTTAAGATATTTCTTTAGGCCAATCATACTTACATCCTCTGCACTATCGAGTCCGCAACGGCTATGTAGTGAACTCAACACCTCGTCATAATAAGCCAGCCTGTCCACAAGCCCAAGTTCTAAGGCATCGGCTGCATTTCTTACAAGCATAGAATCAGATATCAATTCCAGACGTGCTTTATCTATTTTTCGGCTTTCTGATACTTGGTTTAGAAAAATATCATAGATGCCTTTGATAAACTGTGTTGTTTGAAGCTTAGAGGCTTCGCTCATGCTCTTGCGCTCTAGTGGCTCTACCGCTGACTTAAACTCGCCAACTTTAAATATCTCTGGCTTTACACCTATCTTTTCTAAAAATCCTGTGATAAATACGGTTTCAGAAAATAATCCATTAACCTCTAAATAACCAGTGGGCAACATGAATATACTATCTGCAATGGAATTGATGTAGTATGCACCTTCGCTGAATACCTCTCCATAGCTGTATATAAACTTTCCCGACTCTTTAAATGCTTTAAGATCATCTCTAACTTCCAACAAAATGGCTGGACCAGCTGCAACTGTTTCTACTGGTAAGAAGATTCCTTTGATGTTATCATCCTTAGCTGCTGCTTTTATGGCTTTTTTCAACAAAGGAAGACTTATCTTTGATTCTGTTTGAAAGCCTGGAATATTAATGTCTTCAAATGGGTCAGAACCATAGGTATCAGATATAACATTGCTGAGATCAAGAATAAGTACTGAATTTTCTTTGATCACTACTTCTTTAGTTCTTGATGCTGAAACACCAATACCAATGAGTACGATAGTGATAAAGAAGAAGAAAAATACTAAGGCTAGAAGAGTGGCAAAGAAATACTTTAGGAATTGAAGCATAGAGATTAGTTTAAATGCACTTCAAAAGTAATCAGTAATTTTATGCGAGCTTGAATGAATTACACCAACGGCATTTATTTATTAATAGGCAGCAACTTAGGCAATCGAATACATAACCTTAAAAAGTCAATTGAATTGCTTCACGAAAGCAGCATTCAAACTATCCATCAGTCGGCTGTATATGTATCACCAGCATGGGGTACTGCCTCTCCCAATGATTATTATAACATGGTTTTAGAAGTTCGAGCAAACATACATCCAAATCAATTACTCTTAGAACTCAAAACCATTGAACAGAAAATGGGAAGAGACCTTCGAGCCCCAAGGTATGCAGATCGTATCATTGATTTGGATATCTTATTCTATGCAAGTGAACTCATTGAGGAGGAAAATCTCGTGATACCCCATCCAAGAATTGCTGAACGAAGGTTTGCTCTAAAGCCTTTAGTCGAAATAGCACCCTATTTTATCCATCCAAAGCTAAAATTGACAATGAAGGAATTGCTAGACGCTTGCCAAGATACCTCAGATGTGCAAAGGGTAATTGACCTTCACGAATTTGATTAGCTGATTGCCTTGGATTCTTTGGTATCGAATTTCTCGAAAGGAGAATTCTTTGATTTGAACTCTGGCACCATCTCTTTCATCTTTAGAACTAGGAGATCTTCATGATTGGTTTCAAAGTGAAGCATAAGTTCTTCAATATCCCTTGCCACCTTTTCAAATGGGTACTTCCTTACTTTGCCAATCATGATTTTAGGGTGGTGCGTATGCTGTGTATTTTCAGCATCGTTTAACAATTCTTCATACAGCTTCTCTCCAGGTCTTAATCCAGTATAAACTATCTGAATATCCTTGCCTAGGGTAAGACCAGAAAGCTTGATCATTTTTTTTGCCAGATCTACAATTTTTATGGACTCACCCATGTCAAAAATAAAGATCTCGCCCCCCTCGCCCATTGCTCCTGCTTCTAACACCAAGCTTACAGCCTCAGGAATAGTCATAAAGAACCTTCTGATTTCTGGATGGGTAACTGTGACAGGCCCTCTTTCTAAAATCTGTTTTTTAAACCTAGGAATTACTGAACCACTTGAACCAAGTACATTTCCAAAACGAGTGGTAATAAATTTAGTACCATGTATATTGATTAAGCTATCAAACATAGACTGTGTATATATTTCAGCAATCCGCTTGGAGGCACCCATGATATTGGTAGGATTTACTGCTTTATCCGTAGATACCATCACAAACTTCTTAACTCCATACTTCACAGATAAGTCAGAGAGCACTTTTGTGCCATAAACGTTGTTAAGAACTGCTTCTGAAGGATTTTCTTCCATCATAGGCACATGCTTGTATGCTGCTGCGTGAAATACTATATCAGGTCTGTATGCTTCAAAAACCCGACTAATGCGTTCATAATTGGTGATGTCGGCCAGAATGGGTTCATGAACGTGTTTGAATATAGAAGTGTCATTGAGCTCCAAATTGATGTCATATAAGGCAGACTCAGCTTGATCTAGGATCAACAATTTGGAGGGTCTCAATAAATTTATCTGTCTACACAGCTCGCTCCCTATGGATCCAGCAGCTCCAGTAACTAAGATCACCTTATCTGCAAGCTCTTCTCTCACACCATCCTTATTGATCTCTATAGGATCTCTACCCAATACCTCATCGATGCTTACATCTTTCATCTGGTTGAAACTGAGTTCCCCATTGATCCATTTGTACACGGGTGGTACCGTTCGCACTTGAACTCCATAGCTCAAGCAGGTTTCCACAATCTCACTTCTACGCTTCAAGCTGATATTCTGAATAGCAATGATGAGTATTTCTACCTTTTTCTCTTTGATCAATTTTGCGAGATGAGCATCTGAATGATAAATACGAACACCGTCTATGGTATTTTTAGCTTTGGCTGGATTATCATCAACAAAAGCAACTACTTTGTAATTGGTACCCTGGTCTTGATTGATGGTTCGATTCGCTATTTCTCCTGCTTGACCAGCTCCGTAGATAATCACATTCATTTTTTCTCTTCCGTTTTGGCTCATCTCGAAATAGATAATACGTACCATTATTCGGAAGGCTGACATGAAAACGACTCCAGAAAGATATTGAATGAGCAAAATTGAGTTGGGAATCCAAGATGTTTGACCGGCCAATTCTAAACTAATGTTAAATGCTAAGGCAATCAACAATACCGAAGTTGATGATTTTACAATCCGCTTAACATCTTGGACGCTCGTAAATTTTAGTATACCAGAATAGGTTCGGAAGACATAGAAGAAGAATCCGTACAATCCAAGGAATGGGAAAATACATTGTTTCAAATCATTCCAATGATGTATACCCAACGAGAAATTGAACCGCAACAAATATGCGATTAGTAAGGATACTGCGATCATAAAAAGATCCAACAGTAAAACGAACCACCTTGGAATAGACTTAATGATTCTGCTTATAAATGAAGGCATGGTTTGGTTAAGCTATTATTTTGATTCATACGAATCGGAAGGAAGAGGTAACATATGCAAAGTTCTAAAACGAGGGCCAAAGACAAAAGTTGCTTTTATCGTCAAATGTTACATTGATTCTGCTGTTACTTCAGATGCTATTTTCTTTACGAGGCCTTGAAGTACTTTTCCAGGACCACATTCAAAAAACTCTTTCGCCCCATCTTTTGCCATATTTTGAACGGTTTGCGTCCACCATACCGGTCCAGTTAATTGGTTGATAAGGTTGATTTTAATCACATCTATGTCCGTAGATGGCAGGGCGTTTACATTTTGATAAATGGGACATGTAGGTGTTAAAAACTGTGTACTTGTAATGGCTTCTGCAAGTTCTTCTTTGGCAGGATTCATCAAAGGCGAATGGAAAGCACCTCCTACTGGAAGTACAAGGGCTCTTTTTGCTCCTGCTAATTTGAGTAGTTCACATGCTTTGTTTACTCCTTCCACCGAACCAGAAATCACCAACTGACCAGGGCAGTTGTAATTTGCAGGTACTACAATTTCATGCTCTATTGAAGCGCAAATTTCCTCTACCACAGAGTCTTCCAGACCCAAAACCGCGGCCATAGTTGAAGGTTGTATTTCACAGGCTCTTTGCATAGCATTGGCACGCTTGGCTACCAATCTTAAGCCATCAGAGAAACTTAATGCACTGGATGCAACCAAAGCTGAAAACTCACCTAGACTGTGTCCTGCCACCATCTGGGCATCTTTTCTCCCCGAAACAAGATACTTTACAATAGAATGAATGAAAATGGCAGGCTGAGTTACCTTAGTTTGCTTCAAAGCATCTTCTGTTCCTTCAAACATGATACTTGAGATATCAAAACCTAGAATTTCATTGGCTTGCTGGAAAAGAGTTTTTGCTTCCTCAGATGCCTCAAATAAATCTTTGCCCATACCAG
>DAINOB010000086.1:0-8924 GCA_036735585.1 Cytophagales bacterium
CTGGAGCAAATAAGATTGATCAAGCGATACACCAACAATGTCACCGTGCTTTACGATGGTGACAATGCCGGCATCAAGGCTTCTTTTCGTGGAATAGACCTACTCTTGCAGGAAAGTATGAACGTGAGGGCAGTTTCTTTTCCTCTAGGAGAAGATCCTGATAGCTATTGTCGCAAAGTGGGTCCTACGGCATTTGTGGCCTATTTGAAAACAGAGGTTTCAGATTTTCTGGCATTTACGCTGAAGCTCAAACTCACCGAAACAGGCTCAGACCCACTGAAAAAAGCTGAAATTATCAGTGATATCGTGGCAAGCATCGCCTTGATTGAGGATGCCATCAAGAGAGCCGTGTATATCAAAGAATGCGCAAAACTTCTGGACATTGGAGAGGAGGTATTGCTCGCTGAGCTTAACAAGCGGCTGATCAAAAAACGAAAGGAACAGCAAAAAGAGCAGCAAGGGCAGAATTCTGGAATACTGGAATCGTTGAAGGTCACCAGTTCTACACCTTCATTGGCGCCAGAGTATGAGGCACTGCTACCAAAGAAAGATTTAAGAGTGGGCTATGAACGAGAAATTGTTCGCCTTCTCCTTAGTTATGGCCATCTCGAACTTGATGAAGGACGCTATCTATTCAGCTACCTGATGGAGGAACTTAGCGATGTGCTCTTTGCCGATGAATCCTATGCACGGCTCATGCATGAATATTTGCACCAAATGGAGTACAGTCCAGGAGAGGATCTTTCCAATTATTTTGTTTCATCAGATGACAAGGAACTTCAAAAACTTTCTATTGACTTGCTCACACAAAAATATGAGCTTAGCAAAAGATGGATCAATTATGAGATCGAAGTACCTTTGGAGCAGGATATTCTCACCCACGTGGTAATGACCACCCTCATACGCCTGAAATGGCAGCACGTGAGAAAATTATTAGAAGACAATCTTTTACAATTGGAACATCCAGAAAACATAGAACAAGAAGAAATCTCACAGAAAATCCATCTTGAACTAAAGCGAACAGAAAAACAACTAGCAGAGAAATTGGGTATAGTTATTTACAAATCCTGATCTCATATTTTACATTCATCATGAGCGAAACAAAATCCAACGAAATAAAACTGAACACCATAGAAGAAGCCATAGAGGCCATCCGAAACGGAGAAATCATCATAGTAGTAGATGATGAAGACCGTGAAAACGAGGGCGATTTTGTATGTGCCGCAGAGTGTATCAGTCCTGAAATTGTCAATTTTATGGCCACTCATGGCAGAGGATTGATCTGTGTGCCATTGATAGAAGATCGTTGTGATGAGCTGGGATTAGAACTGATGGTTGGAAAAAATACAGCCACTTTCGATACGCCATTTACAGTTTCTGTCGACTTATTGGGACACGGATGTACTACAGGAATTTCAGCCTCAGACAGAAGCAAAACCATCAAAGCCCTCGTAGATCCGGCCACCAATCCCGATGAACTCGGAAGACCTGGACATATTTTCCCTCTCAAAGCCAAAAGAGGAGGAGTGCTCAGAAGAGCAGGCCACACAGAGGCTTCCATTGATTTTGCTCGACTGGCAGGATTCAAACCTGCTGGAGTGATCGTAGAAATCATGAATGAAGATGGCAGTATGGCCCGCTTACCTGATTTGATCAAAGTTGCTGATAAGTTCAAGCTGAAATTGGTTTCCATCAAAGATCTCATAGAATACCGACTGAAAAAAGAAACTCTCATTGAAAGAGAAATTGGTGTGGATATGCCTACCAACTATGGCAGTTTTGAGCTCATCGCCTATCGACAAGTGAATACTGGAGACATACACATGGCCTTGATCAAGGGCAAATGGGAACCCGAAGAGCATGTAATGGTTCGTGTCCACTCTTCATGCGCCACAGGAGATATTTTTGGATCTTGCCGTTGCGATTGTGGAGAGCAGTTGCATGCAGCCATGAGGATGGTAGAAGAGCAGGGAGCAGGAGTGATTCTCTATATGAATCAAGAGGGCAGAGGCATAGGCTTGCTCAACAAACTAAAAGCCTACAAACTACAAGAGCAAGGCATGGATACCGTACAAGCCAACTTAGCCTTGGGTTTTGGTATGGATGAACGCGATTACGGAGTAGGGGCGCAAATCCTGCGAGATTTATCCGTAAGTAAAATCAGGCTGCTGAGCAACAACCCGAAAAAGCGCGTAGGCTTGATGGGCTATGGGCTGGAGATCGTAGAAAATCTTAAACTAGAAATAGTAGCCAACAAGCACAATGAGAGCTACTTGCGAACCAAGAGAGATAAAATGGGGCATGAAATTATGAAGCATTAATCGGATACTATTTTGACTTACCGTGCGCTGTTCATATTGCTTTTCGTTGTCTATACGTCTACTGTAGTAGCTCAGAAATACTCTATGGATAGTTTCCATCCAGGTATGGTGTATGTATATGGGGGCGATAGTGTGCAAGGAAGTATCAAATATGACTTCAACGCTGAGCAAGTGCAAGTACAAACCTACGATCGGCTCTTGGCATTCAATTCCGCTAAAATAGATCGGGTGCAGTTCAGCGATGTGCTCACCGGATACAATCGCGAGCTGCGCATCTATGAATACAGCATCAGCAACAATGGCTACGATCTGCCAGTACTCTTTGAGTTTTTGCTGGATGGGTCTAAGATTCAAGTTTTGGCAAGAGAAAATATTGTGTGGGAAACCAATACCAATTTCATTTCTCCTTACACCATGCCCATCACCACTTCGCAGCGTAGGCTCGTTATTCAATTGTATTTTAGATCTGCCATCAGTGGCAAAATAAAACGCTACACCTACAGTAAAGGCGATCTGATGCTCTACGTACGCTCCAAAAGCAGTCAGGTAAAGGCATTTATGAAACGTGAAAAACTCAAAGCCAATCGCAACGATGATGTGGTGAGAATTATAGAATATTTTAACAATTTAAGATAAACCCATTCATGAACGATTTACAAGAAAATTCAAGTAAAAAGCCCCTAATTTTAGTATGCAATGACGATGGGATCACCTCACCGGGCATTCGTGAGCTCATACGCATTATGAAAAGAATTGGGGAAGTGGTGGTAGTAGCGCCCGACAGTCCACAATCAGGCATGGGCCATGCCATTACCATTGGCAATACCCTACGTCTTGATCCCAATACCATCTATCCGGATATTGTAGCCTATGAGTGCAGCGGAACCCCAGCTGACTGCGTGAAACTTGCCAAGCATTATGTGCTCAAGGACCGTACCCCTGACTTGGTGGTGAGTGGGATCAATCACGGCTCTAATTCCTCCATCAGTGTATTGTATTCCGGCACCATGTCAGCAGCTATCGAAGCCGCCATCGAAGGTTTACCTGCTATAGGATTTAGCCTCTGCGATTATAGCCACAATGCTGATTTTAGCCACGTTGATGTGTATGTGGAGCAAATCGCCAGGCAAGTGCTTCTGAGCGGCATGCCCAAAGGCTTGGCACTCAATGTAAATCTACCGCCTAAGCAAAATGAGCCCATCAAAGGCATCAAGATATGCAGACAAGCCATAGCCAAGTGGCAAGAGGAGTTTCAGGAGCGCTACGATCCTTACGGTAGAAGATACTTCTGGATGGCAGGAAACTTTGTAAACAACGACAGAGGAGAAGATACCGATGAATGGGCTTTAGCCAACAACTTCATTTCTGTAGTTCCTTGCTCTTACGATATGACTGCCCACTTTGCACTTCCTCGATTGAACAATGAATGGGAAATAGCCAATTCAGCGATCATCTCCTGACTAAGTTTTAATGAGAATTTATAAAACCATTGTTGCTTGCTTTAGCCTCAGCTTTTGTTTCTATCAATTTGCAGAGGCCCAACCTTTTGTAGTGGCATTTGGAAGCTGTGGACACCAAGAAAAACCCCTTCACATCCTTGAAATGGCAGCTTCATTACAGCCCAATGTATTTGTATTCTTGGGAGACAATATCTACGGAGATACCAGAGACCTACAGGTGCTGAAGAAGAAGTATGAAATGCTCAACGCAAAACCTTCTTTCCAAAAATTGAAGCAATCTACACACCTTTTGGCCACCTGGGACGACCATGACTATGGAGAAAACGATGCCGGAAGACATTATCCCCTCAAGGCAGAAAGTAAAGCGCTATTTCTGGACTTTTGGTCAGAACCTGCGAATTCAGAGAGAAGAAAACGAAATGGAATCTATACTGCGGAGTATTTCAAGCACCAAGGTAAAACCATCCAATTCATTTTACTGGATATGAGGACCTTTAGAGACAATTTAAAACCTTACAAAGGTGAATTTAAATCAGACAAGCGCTATTTCTATGAACTTGACTATGCTCCCTATGAAAAAGCGGATTCTACCCTTCTTGGGGCTGAGCAGTGGGATTGGCTGGAAGCTACCCTTAAAAGCCCTGCTGACCTTAGAATCATTGCCTCCAGCACCCAGTTTGCCATAGAGTACAATGGCTATGAATCTTGGGCAAATTTTCCTCATGAGCAAAAGCGGATGCTTGATCTCATCAAAAGTACTCGTGCTCAGGGAGTGTTTTTCCTAAGTGGAGATGTTCATTACAGTGAAATCTCTAAAATTCAATTACCCGATGCTTATCCATTGTTCGATTTTACTTCCAGTGGACTTTCACAAAGCTGGTATTTTGCCACACCCAACCATAATAGAATAGAAGGGCCTGTTATGGATAATCATATCGGCTTGATCAAAATCGACTTTGAGCAAAAAGGAAAAGAAATCCACATGGAATGCATTGACCATACCGGCAACAGCAGATTTGAGTATGCTATTCCCTTACGCATTTTGCAATTCGAGAACTAATTTTTTTCCCTTCAACACACATAATCCTCGTTTTAATACATCGAATGGTTGACTCCAACTAAATTTAAACCTACTTGCAACTCAACATTTAGAATAAGGCACGTAATTTGAAAATCGAAGCCCAAACAATTTTTGACCATGAAAAACCTGAAGTATCCCTTATTTTTTGCAATCCTCATGATTGCAGCCGCATGTTCTAACCGCACCGTTACGAGGATCAGCCCTAGCCAGCAAACCGACCTCAGCGGCAGATGGAACGACACCGACTCCAGAATGGTAGCCAACGAGATGATCTCTCAATGTCTTTCACACCGCTGGCTCACCGAATTCAGCCAGAAAAACGGAAGAAGACCTGTCGTGATTGTAGGCATAGTAACCAACAAAACTTCTGAGCAAATAGAGCCCGAAGTGTTCATCAAAGACATGGAAAGAGAATACATCAACTCTGGAACCGTGAGAGTGGTGACCAACAGCGTTTTCAGAGAAAAAATGCGAGAAGAAAGAGCCGATCAGCAGGAGTTTTCTTCCCCGGAAACTGCCAAAAAATGGGGTAGAGAATTGGGTGCCGACTTTATGATGTTTGGCACTATGAACTCCATCACTGATGAATACAAAAAGAAGAGAACCATTTTCTACAAAATCAATCTTGAGCTTGCCGACCTTGAAACCAATGAAAAAGTGTGGATAGGCGATAAGGAGATCAAGAAATTCATCCAAAACTGATCTTTTTCTTACCCTGATTTTTTCGATCCTGCCTTGTAGCTATGGGTAGATTAAAGCTGAATTCCGCGATCGCCTTTCTGGTATTGGCGCTCTTAACGGTCTCCTGTATGACTTATTACAGGAGAAATGCAGCTTTTCATGCCGCTTTTGAAGCCGGTAGGATCGAAGAAGCAGAATCTCTACTGAGCCACGATAAAAAAGCAGAACAACGCAAAACACGCCTGCTCTACTACATGGATAGAGGCGTAGTGCTCACCATGCTGGGGGATTATATTTCCAGCAACGAGGCTCTAGAAAAAGCTTGGTTACTCTCTGAGGACTATCAGAAAAACCTAGGCAACGAAGCTCTTTCTCTACTTTCCAACCCCAATGCTGCTGAGTACAAGGGAGAAGACCATGAGCTGCTGCTGATCAATTATTACAAGGCTTTGAATTTCATGAAGCTGGGCGACATGGAGCGGGCATTGGTAGAAGTGAGGCGCATGAACATTCGCCTGAACAGACTGGAGGACAAATACAGCTCCGCTCGGAGGTACAAGGAAGAACCCTTTATCGAATTGATGATGGGTTTGGTGTACGATGCTGCCGGAGAAACCAACAATGCCTTTATTGCCTACAGAAATGCCTATGAAGCCTTTGACCGACAGCGTACTGCGGCAGTAGGTCCCGGGCCTCCCGTGCAGCTCAAGCGCGATCTCCTTCGCACTGCCCAGGCCATGGGATTTGACAGTGAAGTCAGCCGATTTGAAAAGAAGTTTGGCTACAAGTACCAAGCAGAGCGACTCCCTAAAGAGCAGGGACAGCTGGTATTCTTATGGCACAATGGCCTCAGTCCTGTGAAATCAGAATGGTCCCTCAACTTTACGATTGTAAGAGGGCAGGGGGGCAACCTTACTTTTGTAAATGAACAGATGGGATTGCAATTCCCTGCCGTGTTTGTAGGCAATGAAGCCGACCAACGCGCCTCGCTTACGGATTTGAGTGTGGTGAGGGTAGCTTTCCCTCAATATCTGGAGCGGCAGCCGGTGTACCGCTCTGCACGATTGAAAAGCGGCAGCGAAACCAAAGACCTCGAGATGGCGATGGACGTGTACCGGGTGGCTACTCGCTCTCTGCAACAGCGCATGCACTTAGAAGTGGGAAAGGCCATCACCCGACTGGCGGTGAAGCAAGCACTCCAAATAGCAGCAAGAAAAGGAACCGCTGCTGCAGTAAAGGGCGACTCAAAAGATGAAAAGAAAGCCGATCAGGCTGAAGCCTTGGGCAATTTGGCAGGCTTTGCCGTGGGGATATGGAATGCAGCCAGTGAAAAAGCCGACACACGCGCTTGGATGACCTTACCCTACAGCATCAGCTATGCGCGAATGCCTTTGCCAGTGGGCAAGCAATCTTTAATCCTGGAAGCCTATGTAGATGGCAGCGGTACACCCTCAGTGCAGCAGTTTAGCTTTGACATCAAACCCGGAAAAACCACTTTCCACTCTTTCCACCATATTCAGCATCGCCCGGTGCTGGCTAGGAATTAGGGGGGGTATAAGCTTTAAAACTTACGGTTATGTTTTTGGAATGGTGGATTTTCAGCATGATGAAGCAATGTGAGAATAGGTTAAAGTGCAGCACAATAAATGAATAGGAGCCAACAGTTTTTAGTTAGGAAACCTAGGGCATTTCTAAGTACTTATTTGTATGCCTTAAACTTACAAAGAACTTTAAACTTGTATAAACCACTTATGCCAAATGTTTTCTTAGGTGTTGTTGTAGCTAGTATTTACATAAAGTATTCTGCTAAGTAGAAATAGTCAAATGGTCCTATGTCTTTTGTTTCTTGCTTTTGCATATCACTCCATTTATCTTCTGCTACTACCTCAATTTCATCAAGTTCAAAGTCATAGTAACTACTAAAGCCAAATTTCAGATTCCATTCTTCTTTTAATAAATCTCCTTCTTCAATTTCAAAATCAAAGTCGTCACCAGCAATTGTAACATAAGTGAGGTCTTTATCTTTTATGAAGGTGAAGAAGAAAATCTCATTATTTCCCTCTCTCAACTTATTATAAATCTCCTTCACATTTTCGTTTGGCTTGTTTAAGTCTGGATTCAACACGAATTTGTACCTATTTCTACTTCCTTGTTTAGCAAGGATGTTTTCTCTGAACAACCATTGAAGATTTCCAGAAAATCCTTTTTCAATCAAAGCTCTCTTGAAAAAGTCAATAGCTATTTCAAATTCGGGTCTCATAACAATTATCTTAAATGTACCTGCTGGCATGTGGAACTTGGCCACTTTCTCCTAGCATAAAACGGCCTTTCACGCTCGACATTGTTGGTAATCGTTTTTATTAATACTTTCTCTTAGGATTCGTTCGATTATCGAAGAAATTTAAGATCATTACTTCTTTTATTTTGAATCTATAGAATACTGTAATAAATCTTTTGCTCTCAATTCATTGAGGTCAATCAAATTTGATTCGTCTAGGCTTTCATCATAGGATTCATAAAGTTCTTTCTTGTGTTCTTTAGAAAGACTTCTAATTAATTCTCCTTCAGTGCCTGTATTTCTTGAGTTCAAGATTTTGTATACAATCTCAAGGAGATCATCGTTGTCTATTTTGTCTATCAACGAATGAAGATTATCCTTTATACGAGTTGATTTTCTCATGATCTAAACTTACGAATTAATTTATTTTTGCATTGTTTTACTTAAAAATTCAATTTCAGTTGAACATTTTGAGGCATGCATTCTTATCTTTTGTTGCCAACCATTATTGTTTAGTTATTTGGTAGTCCCTGATTAGCAGCCCGGCTGATAAATTGAGTCTCACTGCAAGGTTTCTAATCATGTCTACGGTTAATTTCCTTTTCCTATTCAGAATCTCAGATACTCTACTTTTTCCACCGATTTCCTTTATTAGATCAATTTGTTTTAGATGCATTTCTTCCATTCGTATTTTAATGGCTTCAATGGGGTCTGGAGCTTCAATCGGATAGTGTTTCTTTTCGTACTCATCAATTAAAAGCCCCAACACGTCAGCTTCATCGCTTTCTTTTGTTCCAATCTTTGCATCAAATAGTATTTCGAGCCTTTCAAGAGCTTCCTGATAGTCTTTTTCAGTTCTGATAGGTTTAATATCCATGGTTGTTATTTTTAAATCGTGTTAGCATCAATTTTATCATATTCCTCATGAATTCCGATGAACCGGATAAATATCCACTGCTTTTCAAAGTTGAACTTTGTGACCAATCTGTACGATTTTCCCTTACTATTGAAAACTACTCTGTTGTCTTTTAATTTTGACGCATGAGTATAAGTGTTTTTGACATCGTTTGGATCTTTCCAGTCACAACTTATTGCGGTATCAT
>DAINOB010000087.1:0-8829 GCA_036735585.1 Cytophagales bacterium
GAGATTTATTTAAAAATAACATCACTTGCGCACCTTTTTATTTCTAACCCACACTGTAAAGATTTTAATTCTCACTGGAGTCATCTTTATGATGTCTTCCTCTAGGGTATTTGCTCAGAGTGCGAATGCCATTATCAGGCTCAATGGCTTAATAGTGACTGGGGAAGAACAGTATGGTATTCCTGGGGCCAATGTATATATACCCAAGGCAGGCAGAGGCACAAGCACCAATCCTTATGGTTTTTTTAACATTCTCTGTCGACAAGGGGATAGTGTGGTTTTTAGCTCATTAGGATACAAAAAGCAGTATTTTATTGTGCCTGAAACAAGTGAAGCCAATATCAGCTTGGTCGTAAACATTAAGGAAGATACCACCTTTCTGCCTGAGGTAGAGATTTTGCCCTACCCTACAGAGCAAATTTTTAAAGAGGCTTTCCTTGCGCTTGAGCTGCCTCCAGATAAAAATGCAGAGAACATGAAGAAAAATCTGAATGAAAAGACGCTTGCTAGAATGTTCTATTACAGTCAAATGGATGGCAGTGAAAACTTCAAACACTATGTGAACCAGCAGCATATTGTGGGGCAGCAGAGATTTTTTCAGCAATCTTTTTCATTATTAAACCCCTTTGCATGGGCCAGATTCATACAATCTGCTAAACAGGGGGACCTTAGAAGAAAAGATTGGCAGGATGAGTGAACGAATTACTATTTACTTATTTTTGCCACTTGATAGGTTAGCTTCTACATAAAACTAGCACCCGAATAATTCAACTAAACTTAATCACCTATGACTGAAATTCTTTCACATCCGCTTTTTGCACTGCTCATCATAGTTCTTTCCATAGTTCTCTCCATCAAGAGTGCTGATTATCTGGTAAGTGGAGCAAGCTCTATAGGTAAGGTCACAGGCCTCTCTGATCTTTCTATTGGCCTTACCATTGTAGCATTTGGATCGTCTTTTCCAGAGCTTTTCATTGTGTTATCATCGAGTGTATTCAATTTTATAGATCCTGTTACGTATGAACATACCCCGCATGCAGCCATGGGGACTATTATTGGTAGCAATAACTTTAACACTATGTTTGTTTTAGGTATAGCAGGGTTTATCCACCCACTAAACTGTAAGAAACCTACAGTATGGAGGGAGATACCTATTTCTTTGGCGATCACACTTATCTTTTATGTACTTGTAAATGATGGATTATTATTTGGCGCAGAGTCAAACAGTCTTTCTACTATCGATGCTATCATATTATTGGCGATATTTTTTGGATTCTTTTATTTTCTATTTCAAAATTCAAAAAAGGAAGACAATTCCAAAATGAGTTTCCCTGCTATCGAAGTAATCAATGGAAATAAAGCAATCATGCTCGTTGTTCTTGGTATGATAGGTCTTACCATTGCCAGCGTTTTAATCATTTCCAATATTGGCACTATTGGGGTTGCAGCCAATTTAAGTCCTGAATTCATTGGCCTTACGTTGCTTGCTTTTGGTACCTCTTTGCCCGAACTTTCTACCACAGCTGTAGCATCCTTTAGAAGAAAAGCAGATTTTGCGATGGGCGGTGTGATAGGTTCAAATATTTTCAATATCCTTTTTATCCTTCCATTAGGAGCGCTTATTAAGCCAATGCCATTTGATGAGAAGCTTGACTTTGATTTATATGTGCTAATGGGAGGCACGGCCCTCCTCTTTATCTCTATGTTTACTGGTAAGAAAAAGAAACTGGATCAGTGGGAAGCTTTTTTATTGTTGGCAGGATTTTTTGCCTACATCATCTATATCATCTTCAGAGATACCACTCCGGGGATTAACAGCTAACACAACAAGTAATGGTTTTGTCAAAGAAGGCAGTAATTTCGATTGCTGCCTTTTTGTTTTTTGGCACTTGTACGAGCAAGCAGGAAGAGGAGGCAAAATCTTGGGACCTCTATCATTCCAAGCTAAACAGTATGTATTTTGTTGTGGATAGTTTATTTGCTAGTGAATGCGATTCTAGCAATGGCTCAAGCCCATTGTGTATAGAAATGGAAGAAACCAAAAGCATACTTTACAATAGAAGAGAATCAATTTCAATAATTTCATCAAAGAAACATGATCAAGAGGCTCGGCAAATTATAGAAGCTGACTTGGACTTGGTCATTGATAGGGCAGAGAGTGATATTCAGTATTTCTTACGACAAATTAAGAAATAGTTGAACTCCTTATTTGTGGATTCTCAGTGGGCAAATAGTATCTAAAGATGCTGCCTTTACCTGGATTTGATGCTACTTCAATTCTGCCGTTAAGTTTATCCAAAAACTCTTTGCACAATAGAAGCCCTAAGCCGGTTCCTTTCTCCTCCATAGTCCCAACTTTCGAAAAATGGGTGGTGGGTCTGAAAAGTAAGTCAATTTCTGAAGGACTTATCCCGATTCCTTTATCCTGAATCTCAAAGAATGCTTCCTTGCCTTTAAGACCACTACTGATATGTATCAGGGTGTCTTCAAAGCTGAATTTGATAGCATTGGACAAAAGATTTCTAAAAATCACATCAAACATATTTTCATCTGCAAACACTTCCGGCATTTGATCCAAGCTTTCCTTTATCTCTATCTTTTTAAGTGCTGCTCTGTTTTTGAGCAATTCTATGTTTCTATAAATAATTTCAGAGGGATTAAAAAGTTTAGGCGCTGGCTCTACTGCTTTCATTTGCGAACGAGACCATTCTAACAAGTTCCCTAATAATGTGCTTACATTTTCAACAGATAAAAGCATATCTGTTGCAAATTTCTTGATTTCTTCCTTTGTAAAACTTTCGCTGTATTTGAGCAGCATGTGGAGGAATGAACTTAAATTTCCAATGGGCCCCCTAAGGTCATGCGCAATGATTGAGAAGAATTTGTCTTTTACTTTGTTGGTTTCTGATAGTGCTAATTCTGAGGACTTAAGTTTCTGATTGATGGTTTGGAGTTCTTCATTCTGATTTTTTAGCTGGTCTTTACTTTCCTCTATTTCCTCTATTTGCGCATTTAACCTACCTATTAATTCATTGAAAGCCATTTCTAATTCTTTCACCTCTGAAATGAGTGTGCTCACTTGAATGGATTCTGTGGAGGCAATAGTGCCTGTCCCCGAAAGCTTTAAGCCTTGAATTTGACCTATAAAATGCTGAAGTGGTTTGCTAATGATTTTTGCCAGAATATAGGCTAATATCAAGCTCACAACAAGGGATAGTATAGAAGAGTAAACCCAAATTCTTTTGAGGTCATCTACTCCTTGGTCTGCTTTTAGGCTGGTGGTTTCAATAATGTCGTTTGCTTTGGCATTGAGCAATTCATTTACATTTCGCAGCTGCCTACGTAGTCCTAGTTCATTGGTATAGCCAATAAGTTCGTCTGCCTCTACCAATCGCATAAAGAAGGTGTAATACTTGTTTAGAAGCACATTAATCTTCTCTGCTTGAGGGTGGTTGGCGGATTTTTCTTTAATTCTATTATGTATGCGAATAAAATTTTCGATGTACACCACATCTCTTCTAAGCATATAATCTTTCTCATTTCTTCGGAGCTGAAGCAAATCAATCTTATCTGAGGCACTCAATATTTCCTCAAGGTTATGAGCTGCCTCTCGCATTTGGCCTTCAAGACCGTAATCTTTAAATCCTCTAACCCTATAGGTATCTACCAATCTCTTAAAGATGTAATCGTAAGAGTTGAGAAGACTGTCCATGGATTTAAACTCCTTTCCTATTCCAAATTTGCGGGTGATTCTTGCACTGGTAAGGCTTAGTGAGGCAGAGTCAAGCTTTTTGATTATGCCTTTTCGTTTTTCGAGGTAATTGTTGGCTTGTGGTGTATAAAAGCTCTCCTCGCGCACATTGTACAACAAAAAGTCGTTGTCTAATAAAATTAATCTAGAGAGATCTTCTCTTAAAGTCTCAATTTCATTACCAGTTTTACGAACATTGTTCGCTTGCTTAAGCAGATTGGATGACATGACAATGAAAAGGAAAAACAAAAAAGAGGTCAATAGCATTGCCAATGCGAGCTGGTATTTGATGCTAATGCTTTTCATTATATTAGTTGCGTCATTGAAAGAATAAAGGGCCAAAGTAACACTCCAATTACATCAGATGCTACAAATCAATTTTATCAAATTATGAACTTTCATAAATTGCTTTCATTAGCTTTAAACCTTATATAGCCAAAACCATGAAACCTATAAACCAAAAACAGTTGATTACAATCTTAGTCCTAATAGTAATCTCTGGGTTTTCTTTTGGACAAGGCACTATACTTAGCGCAACTCCAAAGGAGGCTAAAGCAATGCAGCAGAAAGAGAAAATGCAGCTACTAGACGTAAGAACACTGCAGGAATGGCAGGAGGATGGCTACATAAAGGGTGCTATACATATAGATTATTACGCAAAAGATTTTGAAACAAGACTTAAGCAACTTGACAAGCAAAAACCAGTGTTGGTATACTGTGCTGTAGGAGGCAGAAGTGCGCGAGCAACAAAGAAATTGGCTGATCTTGGATTTCAAAAAGTGATCAATCTGGAAGGTGGAATATACCAATGGCAGCAGGATGGAATGCCAGTGGAATTAGCCAAATAAATTTTTATATCTTTCGCACGTTAGGAATATTCGTAAAAAATAAACCTTCAACAATTTATGGCCAAATTGAAGAATATCATAAAGCAACTCTCTGAAGATGATTATAATAAGATTCATGATTCATTAATAGAGCACAATGCGGATAAGTCGGCACAGCTACTCAAATCGATGAGAGAGAAGCAACTATCCGATGCCAAAATCATGGACGAATTGGAGGTTAATACCAATGCCTACTATACACTAAGGTCAAGATTGAACCAAAAGATTGAGGAGTATCTGCTTCAGCAAATGGAGAACCCAAGAACTGATTTGCTCAAGAAAGTATCTAACATTAATGAGATTGTTTTTACGAAAAAGAGTGCGATAGCAATAGCCACGTTGAAGAAACTCGAGAAGGAGTTGTTGGATTATGACCTAGCCAATGAGCTAACGGTGGTGTATAAGAATCTTAAAAAGCTACACCTAAATTCTCCTGAACACTTCACCTACTCTCAGTTATACAATAGGCATGTTGCTTATATGCTTTCTGTAGATAAGGCAGAGGATATCTTGGCTGATTATTTTAAAAAGTATGGCAACTACCTTCTCACTGAAAGTGATGCAGATAAAATTGCTCTTAAGGTGCTTTCAGATGAAATCACGAACATAAGCCAACTGTATAAATCGCATCGTTTGTATGTCTATAACAGTTGCATCCATATTTTCCACAGGCTCTTTGTGGAGCATGATAGAGATGAAAATCTGGATGCGGAGCCAATAGAGGATATTATACAAAATGTACAAAGGATTTTTGAACAATACTATCTTGACAGTATCTACTATCATCTCAAGTTGGTTTTCGAATTTCTGAAACTAGAATACTACAGTTATTATAAAGTTTATCGTAAGGCCGAAAGGTATTATGATGAGGTCAATCAGCAAGCATGCAGCCTTATTACCAATTATGGTCATTTTACCTTTCCTGTTCAGTTTCTTATTACCAAGTTGAACAGATCATTGAGAATGAATTCTTCACATGAGCTGTATCATGAGAACGTAGATATTTTCAGTGACTATGAAACCTCAGCCTTGGATGCTCCAAAACACATCATCTACACCCTTTATCGTGCTGTGTCTTGTTTTTATGCAGGTAAATATGATGAAGCTGCCAGATGGATAAACAACCTCCTCAACGACATGAGCTTGAAAAAACATCCTCAAGCTTTTCTTGAAATAAAAATGATTTTGGCACTCCAATATTGCCTGCAAAATGATTACGACTTATTCAATCAACACATCAACAGTGTTCAGAGGCAGGTGAGACTGATGGGTAAGGACAGTTGCGAACACATAGTGATTTTTATCAAACTTTTAAAAACTGCCTTAGGAGAATCTAAAAAGACTAGGCAAGATAAAATTCGTCAGCTAGCCGATAAATACAATTCATTGAAGAAACCCATATTTTCTGTGGGCACCTTTATTCGTATGGATGAAGATTTTGTTGGGCTCTTTTCTTAAGACTTCTTAAGGGATTCTAAATTGTCAGCCGTAAGTGGCTTGTTTAGATACTGCTGCACATAAACGTATTTCTTTGCTTTGCTTACGTCTTGTGGGTTGATAGAGCTGGTAAGCATAATGATTTTGCAATTTTGCTTCGTCTTATCGCTCATTTTCTCAAATTCCTCTAAAAATTGAAATCCATCCATCAATGGCATATCTATGTCTAAAAAAATCATGTCTGGGAGCATATTGCCCTCACTAACCTTTTCCACATTTTTTAGAAATTCGATGGCACTTTTTGCCCCTGTGTGCGAAAAGATATGTTTGCTAAGGTGTGCTGCCTCTATCATCTTTTGATTAATGAGGTTATCGATCTCATTATCATCGATTAACATTACAGAATTGTATTTAAACTGATCGGCTGCCATAGTTTTAAGAGTGAATATGAATGGTTAAATCTTATTAAGGTTTCTTTTAAATATCGAATTCTATTCCTTGTGCTAGAGGTAACTTTTTGCTGTAGTTGATGGTATTCGTTTGTCTCCTCATATACGCCTTCCAACTATCAGAACCACTTTCTCTTCCTCCTCCAGTTTCCTTTTCCCCACCAAAAGCTCCACCAATTTCGGCACCTGATGTGCCAATATTTACATTTGCAATGCCACAGTCTGATCCAGTAGCCGATAAGAATCTTTCGGTTTCTCTAATGTTATTGGAGAAAATAGCAGAGGAAAGTCCTTGGTTTACACTGTTTTGGATTTCAATAGCTTGCTCGATGTCGCCTGAATATCGAATCAAATAAAGAATCGGTGCAAAAGTTTCCTCCCGCACCGTGTGATAATGCCCTTCTACTTCAATCAAAGTAGGTCTCACATAGGTACCACTGGTAAAGGGTTCTCCTTCCAGTACTTCACCTCCGTATACCAGTGTGCCACCTTCAAGGGTTACAGCCTTAATGGCGTTTTTATAAGCCTCTACTGCTTCTTGGTCTATCAACGGCCCTACTAAAGTACTTTTATCCATTGGATTGCCAATAGGTATTCTTTCATACACGGTAATTAATCTTTTCTTTACCTCTTCGTACATACTTTCATGGACAATCAGTCTTCGAGTAGTAGTGCAGCGCTGACCTGCTGTACCTACAGCGCCAAAAACTACAGCTCTTATAGAAAGCTCCAAGTCAGCATCTGGAGTGATGATAAGAGCATTGTTGCCGCCTAATTCTAGCAAAGATCTACCTAATCGACCACCAACAGCTGCTCCTACTTTTTTCCCCATGCGTGTGGAACCCGTAGCGGATATCAACGGCAATCGTGTGTCCTTTGACATCATCTCCCCAATGCGACTGTCTCCGATGATTAAATTAAATATTCCTTCTGGAAGGTGGTTTTTTCTGAGCACCTCTGCGATGATATGCTGACATGCAATACCTGTAAGTGGTGTTTTCTCAGAAGGTTTCCATATACACACATCCCCACATACAGCTGCAAGCATGGCATTCCAAGACCATACTGCTACCGGAAAATTGAAAGCTGAAATAATACCTACCACACCCAAGGGATGCCATTGTTCGTACATTCTATGTTCTGCGCGCTCAGAATGCATGGTAAGCCCATACAGTTGCCTCGAAAGACCGACTGCAAAGTCGCAGATATCGATCATTTCTTGCACTTCACCTTGCGCTTCTTGAAAGATTTTACCCATTTCAAAGGTTACTAAGCGGCTTAGGCTTTCCTTATGTTCTCTTAGTTTATTACCTATTTGTCTGATGATTTCCCCTCGCTTGGGAGCGGGTACGTTTCTCCAATATTCGAATGCTTCTTTCGCTTTGGCCACCACCAGTTCATAGTCTTCCTCGTTGGCTAAATAAACAGATGCCATTTTTACGCCATCTACGGGTGATAGTACGTTTCTGATGTCTCTCCCTGTGGTTTGTTTATTCCAAGATTGGCCCGTGCTAAAGCTTGGGTTGATAGGAGCCACTCCTAAGGTGCGCATCACGTCCGTTAAAAGATCGTTTTTAAATATTTTTGGTAACACTGTCATACTTAAGAGCTTATTCGACTACTGACAAAAGTAAAAAAAATCAGCAAGCAGGCTCGATGTATGTAACTTTTAAATCAATTTGTTTGGAGTCAGAACTTTAAGGATGATATAGGCGCTGCATTAACCGACTTTACAATTAAGAACTGAAATTTGCTATCTCTTTGAGAATAGTGTGTTGCTCATTTCATACCGTTGAGCATGATACCATTTAGTATACAATCATGAAAGGCTCTCCATTAATTTATAGCTCTACTGTAAGTCACGAATTGAGACGAATGGAGTTGTTACAAAAAAAGAATCTTTACCTACCCAATTTGCAGACACATGAAAAGCTACTGTACTTGTCCCGATTTATTTTTTAGAAAAATGCTTTGTCACCGAAATCAAGTAAAACCTTCTTTTTAAGTCTTTGAATAGGTTCAACAGCCTGTTCGATTCCAAGTACATGTTGACAAAAGTTTCTTTGTCTAGATCCTCTCGATTGAATGTATTCTGTGGGTGTTTAAGTGATTTAGGAGGCGCAATAGCTTTTAGTTCTGCATACCAGGGCAGCTCTTTTTGTGTAGTATGGGTAGCACCTTCTGGGTCAAATCCTATGTTTTCTGTATGGTTTTGAAAAGGTGTGATACTTTTAAGCCCGTGCCACCATAGGCTAAAATTCCATTGATAATCCCAAGTATCTATGGCTCCGAGTTTGCACTTCCA
>DAINOB010000088.1:0-8664 GCA_036735585.1 Cytophagales bacterium
ACAGGCTATCTGCCGGCAGGGCTGGTGGGTTTGCTGATCGCTGCCATTTTTGCAGCATCTATGTCCTCTACCTCTAGTGAATTGAATGCCTTGGCTACCGCCACTATGATTGATATTTACCTTCGTAAGATTAATCCTACAGCCTCTGACAGGCTCAAACTAGGCATGTCCAAATTGTTTACAGTGGTTTGGGGCTTATATGCTATAGGATTAGCCTTATTTGCAGGCAAACTGGGAAGTTTGATTGAGGCGGTCAATGTATTGGGTTCCTTGTTTTATGGTACCATTTTGGGGATATTCTTAGTGGCATTTTACCTCAAATACTCCAATGGCACTTCAGTATTTATCAGCGCTATTTTGGCTGAGTGTCTGGTACTTGCCCTTTACTTTTTTTCAGATATTGGATTTTTGTGGTTCAATTTGATTGGTTGTGCCTGCGTAATGCTTTTTTCACCACTACTGCACTCTATCCTGAGATCAGTGGCCTTAGGTGACGGAGGTTCAAAAACTCCTTAAAACATACATTGTAATCTGAGAGACGGCTTTCAAAAGGCTTGAAGGCTAAACCCCAGTACCTTTGTTCGAAATATTTAGTTTGAACTTCAATAGGGGAAAAGATGAAAAAGGAAGAAAGTACAGAGGGAGTAGAGTTGGATTTGGATATAATTAATCCTCTTAAACGGTCCAATGCTTTTCAGTTGATTCATGATCTATTGCTTTGGTTTCGATCATATAAAAATAAAGCATCATCAAAGCCTTAAAGAAAAGGTTGAGTTTTTCGTAAGTATAAGTTGTTCGTTATAGTGTCAAAAAAAAGCTCGATGTTTCATCGGGCTTTTTTTATGCTAATTTCCTCCTAATGACTGATTTTCTACAGAGGCCAATTCAAGAATTTTCTCAAACTCATCTGCACTCAGGTCATCATAGAAGTGATACACAGGATTTACTTTTGTGCCATTTTTTATGACTTCATAATGCAAGTGCGGAGAGGTAGAAAGACCAGTGCTACCTACAAAGCCAATGACTTCACCGCGCTTTACTTTTTGTCCAGGGCGCACATTTGGCTTTTCCATGTGGGCATACAGTGTTTGATACCCAAATCCATGATCTACTACTACACAACGGCCATAGCCCGTGAACGGATTATTTTCTACCGATTGTACCACACCATCTCCTGTGACGTAAATAGGAGTGCCTTTCAATGCAGTGAAGTCAATGCCACTATGGAACTTTTTAACTTTATAAATAGGGTGGATACGCATTCCAAATCCTGAAGCCAATCGGGTAAGTTGATCGTTGCTCACTGGCTGAATGGCTGGAATAGAGGACCAAAGTTTTTCCTTGTTTTTGGCCATGCTGATCAGCTCATCGTATGACTTGGTCTGAATGTAAAGTTTTTTCCTAAGTTGATCTACACGCATCAAAGCGTTGAGGACCAATTCTTCCTGACTTATTCCTTTGGAAATGAGGTCGCTGTATCGTTGCGCTCCTCCTATACCACCTTCCCGAATGCCCTTTGAGATGGGTTCAGCTTCGAAGATTACCCGATAAATATTGTCATCACGGTCTTGAAGTGCAGAAAGCATTTCATTGCTCTCTCGTACTTTGGTTTCTAGGAGATTATAATAGAAGATGAGCTCTTCATTTTCTTTGCGAAGGCGGGCTTCAACAGGAGATTCAAAATACACGCTGTGCACGTAAAAAAGTACGAATGCAAGCAGCATAGATATGATCAGAAAACCTGCTACATTGATCAGATAATCGGTGATACTGACCTTGATACGCTCGTATTTGCAGGTCTCGGTGTCATAATAATATCTTATCTTTGCCATCCGAAATAGCGGGAAGATTCAGGGTTTTCAGCTTAGCAAACAAGCCTTATTTCCTTTTCTTTTTGCTAAATAAGCTGCAATATTAGCAGAAATCACACATATTCAAAAGAATATATATTCCGTACTGTTTAGCATAGAAACATGAACCCCGGTGAAGTCCGTCAAAAGTTTTTAGATTTTTTTCAGCAAAAAGGCCATCAGATTGTTCCCTCAGCGCCCCTAGTTATCAAAAATGATCCTACGTTGATGTTTACCAATGCAGGGATGAATCAGTTCAAGGATTACTTTTTGGGAAATGAGGTTCCCACTCATAGGAGGATAGCGGATACTCAAAAATGTCTACGAGTGAGCGGCAAGCACAACGATCTTGAAGAAGTGGGTATTGACACCTATCACCACACTTTGTTTGAGATGTTGGGCAACTGGAGTTTTGGAGATTACTTTAAAGAAGAAGCCATAGCATGGGCTTGGGAACTACTCACAGAGGTATATGGATTGCCGAAAGATAGACTATATGCTACGGTCTTTGCTGGAGATGCCAAAGAGGGACTGCAGCCCGATGAAGAAGCGGCTCAACTATGGGAACCACTTATAGGGAAGGACAAAATCCTGTATTGTTCTAAGAAAGACAATTTCTGGGAAATGGGCGAAACTGGCCCCTGTGGTCCTTGCTCCGAACTGCACATTGATTTACGAAGCGAAGCTGAACGTGCAGAAGTAAATGGCTATGATTTGGTAAACAAAGACCATCCTCAGGTGATCGAGATATGGAATTTGGTGTTTATTCAATTCAACAGAAAAACCGATGGCAGCCTAGAGCCTCTCCCAGAAAAGCATGTAGACACAGGCATGGGTTTCGAGCGTTTATGCCGAGCCATTGAAGCCAAAAGCAGCAATTACGATACAGGTGTCTTTTCTCCACTGATACAAGAAATCTCGAAAGCGAGCAATATTCCTTATGGAAGTTCAGAAGAGACAAGCATTGCAGCAAGGGTACTTTCGGATCACATCCGAGCAGTAGCATTCGCTATAGCTGATGGACAATTGCCCTCAAACATCAAAGCTGGGTATGTTATAAGAAGGATATTGAGAAGAGCCATTCGTTACGGCTATCAATTCTTAGGATTTAAAGAGCCATTTCTATATCAACTTGTGAGGGTGCTAGCAGATCAATTTGAGCAGGTATTTCCAGAAATTAAACAACAAGAAGCCTTTATATCAAAGGTGATTTTTGAAGAAGAACAGAACTTTTTAAGAACCCTTGAGCTAGGCCTGAAGCGATTAGAAGCTACCATTGCTCAGGGAAATGGGATAGATGGTAGGACAGCATTTGAGCTCTATGATACTTTCGGATTTCCCTTTGATCTCACTTCTTTGATCGCACGAGAGCATCATTTGCACGTGGATCAAGAAGGATTTCAGGTAGAATTAGAGTTGCAAAAAGAACGCTCCAGAAAAGCTGCTGTGGTAGATAAATCCGATTGGATATCCTATCTCCCTTTGGACAAAGCAGTATTTGTAGGCTACGATGAAACTTCATGCAGCAGCAAAATAGTGAAAGTGCGTACTTCGGCCACTCAAAAAGATAAAATCTACGAGGTGGTCCTTGACCGCACACCCTTTTATGCAGAAAGCGGTGGTCAGGTGGGCGACACCGGTTGGCTAGAAAGTGCCAATGAGCGCATCAAAGTGCTAAATACAGTAAAGGAAAACGACCTTATCGTACATCATGTATATGCTTTGCCAGAGAACCCACAAGCTCAGTTTACCGCAAGCATTGACAGGCAGCGCAGAGACAAAATCCGAAGCAACCACAGTGCCACGCATTTGCTTCATGCAGCCTTAAGGCAGGTACTCGGAACCCATGTAGTGCAGAAAGGATCCTTGGTTCATGAGCAGGGATTGCGATTTGACTTTGCACATTTTTCACGAATGACGGAGGAAGAGTTGACCCAAGTGGAAGACATAGTTAATGCGAAGATCAGAGAGAATATAAAACTTGATGAGCGCAGAGAAGTACCCATGGAGGAGGCAAAGAACATGGGGGCTATGGCATTGTTTGGGGAAAAATACGGCAATCTGGTTCGAATAATTTCTTTTGATCAGGCGTTTTCTGTGGAATTGTGCGGAGGTACACATGTGGCTCAAACCGGCACTATTGGTGCTTTCAAAATTGTTTCTGAATCTGCCGTAGCTGCGGGCGTACGCAGAATAGAAGCCCTAACAGCGGCAGATGTGATGCACTACCTACGAACACAGGAGCAAGAAATAAAGCAAATCAGAGAGCTTCTCAAAAATCCAGCTGACCTTCAAAAATCCCTTCGGAATCTTTGGGATGAGAACCAACAACTCAAAAAAGCAGCTGAGCAGCATAAGCTAGAAAAGCTACAGGATGTGCGAAAGACGCTTAAAGAAAAGATCGTGGATCGTAAAGGAATAAGTACACTCATCACCTCAGTTCCAGGACTCGATGCAGATTCCCTTAAGCATTTGGTATTTGACCTTAGGCAGCAGCAGGACAACATGGTGATGGTGCTTGCATCAGAATATGAGGGAAAGGCATTACTTAGTGTGATGCTCTCCGACAATTTGGTGCGCGATCGGCAGGCAAATGCAGTAACTTTGATTAAGGAATTAGGAAAATTCATTCAAGGTGGAGGTGGTGGACAGCCTTTCTTTGCGACAGCTGGCGGTAAAAATCCAGTAGGTATTCCCGATGCCCTGAAAAAAGCAGTAGAACTCACAGAAGCACTTTAGCCTAATGGAAAATAAAACCATTTACGATAAATATCAGGTAGTCATTGGGCTAGAAGTTCATGCCCAACTGCTCACTCAAAGCAAAGCTTTTTCCTCGGAAGAGGCTGCATACGGTGGGTTACCCAATACTCGCATCAGCGAGGTAACCTTAGCATTGCCAGGCACTCTTCCAGTTTTAAATAAAAAAGCAGTAGAGTTTGCTACGCTTATTGGCCTTGCCTGCAAATGCAACATCACGCGGCACAATCTCTTTGCCCGAAAAAACTATTTCTACCCTGACTTGCCTAAAGGATATCAAATCTCACAAGACAAAACTCCTCTTTGCACAGGAGGCTCTGTGAAGATCAAATTGAAAGATGGGAGCTCAAAATCTATAGGGATCACTAGGATTCACATGGAAGAAGATGCGGGAAAATCCCTGCATTTGGAGGGTTATGAAGACACCTTGGTAGACTTAAACAGAGCAGGAATTCCTCTGATCGAAATTGTGTCTGAACCAGATATGAGAAGTTCGGATGAGGCTTATGCATATCTTACAGAAATAAGACGACTGGTACGCTATCTCGGCATTTGCGATGGCAATATGGAAGAAGGCTCTTTGCGTTGCGATGCCAATATATCTGTGATGCTACATGGAAGCACAGAATATGGAAGTAAAGTGGAGGTGAAAAACATGAACTCCATTCGCAATGTGCAACGCGCAATTGAATTCGAAATTAAACGTCAGGTAGATGTAATTGAGTCAGGTAAGGTGGTAGTAAGCGAGACACGCAACTTCGACAGCGACTTGGGCAAAACATTCAGTATGCGTCTAAAGGAGCAAATGAATGACTATCGTTATTTCCCTGAGCCTGACCTTCCACCCTTGGTAATTACCGATCAGTTTTTAGAAGAAGTAAGACTGTTACTACCTCCTTTGCCTGATGAGTTATTTGAAAAATTCACACAATTGTATGGATTGCCCGAGTACGATGCAGGAGTTTTAATTGACAGCAAAGAGATTGCCCTGTATTTTGAGGCTATTTGCAAGCACACCACACACTACAAAGCAGCTTCTAATTGGGTAATGGGTCCTGTGAAATCTTATCTTAATGAACTTACGCTAGGGATGGCAGAATTTCCCTTGAAGCCTGAGCAGATGGCAGGGATTATTGCCTTGATAGAATCGGGTAAAATCAACTATACCATAGCCTATCAAAAACTTTACCCTGCCTTGCTGGAGCAGCCTGAGCAGAATCCTCAAGAGCTTGCAGCTTCACTAAATCTCATTCAGGTTTCTGATTCTGGATTGTTAGAAACCGTAGTTCAGGAAGTACTTGAAGCCAATCCTGCTAAAGTAGCAGAATATAAGTCCGGCAAAAAATCACTCATAGGCATGTTTATGGGGGAAATCATGAAAAAAACACAGGGCAAAGCTGATCCAAAGCTTGTCAACAGCATTTTACAAACTCAATTAGATCATGTTTAAATCAAAACTTTATTTTTTGGCCATTGCTTTTGGCACTTTCGCATGTACACAAGCTTCTGACAAGGTAAACGAGTTGGCACCTGGTGAGTACAGCATTACAGTAAAAGTGATGAATCCTCAAGTAGATGGCACAGCTCAGCTTGTGCAGATTCGTGAATCTGGTAGAGAAGTTATAGACTCAGCAGCGTTTAATAGCAAGGACAGCACCTTTCAATTTAGAGGAAAATTGACTGAAAATGATTTTGCCATCATCTCTTTGGATGGATTGCAGGAGGCACTCGTATTTCTAGAAGCAGGAGCTACCCAAGTACAAATGGATGGAGTATCCAAAGGTGCTTATAAAATCATCAATGGTACTAGATCGAATGAATACATCCAGCAATTCAACGATTATCAAACACAATACAAAGAGACTATGGATGCTTTTCAGCAGGAGTATGCACTTACCCAAGATGAAGTCTCCGAAGCTGATATGCTTATTCTACAAGAGAAATTTGACAAGCTGCAAAACTCTGAAACTGAAAGATTAAAGGCTCTGATACGCACAATGGATAGTTCTGTCGTGGCCATTTATTCCACAGGATTGTTCTATGATAAGGATGCGGTTTTCGGTTTTCTCGATTCACTTTCCAAGCGCCTCAGCAGTCAGATGCCCAACGAACGCTACGTTCAGCTATTCACCGAAGAAATCAATAAACTAAGGAAGTTTGCCATTGGCGAGGTGGCACCTGATTTTGCTCTGAATGATATCAATGGAAAATCATTTAAGCTTTCTGAATTAAGGGGCAGCGTAGTGTTAGTAGATTTTTGGGCCAGCTGGTGCAAACCTTGTAGAATGGAAAACCCCAATGTGGTGAAGACCTACAATAAATTCAAGAAGAAGCCTTTCAGGATTGTAGGCGTATCGCTAGATAGAGCCGAGGAGCCTTGGAAAGAGGCCATTAAAGCAGATGGATTGATTTGGAATCAGGTATGGGACAAGGAAGGAGCCGTTGCCGGGCAGTATGCAGTCAACAGTATTCCAGCCACTTTCCTATTGGACAAAGAAGGTCGCATAATTGCCAAAAATCTTCGAGGAGGAGCTTTGGAGGCAAAACTTAGTGAGGTGCTTTAAGTAAAATCAGCCAAGGGCTGATTTATACACTTCTAGGCAGCGCTTGCGCGCGAAACTATGCTCAACAATGGGCTGGGCATAGTTTAGACTGTTGAATTCAGGTACCCATTTTCTTATGTATTCTCCTTTGGGGTCAAACTTTTTAGTTTGCTCAGCGGGATTAAAGATTCTGAAGTAAGGTGCTGCATCTGTACCACTTCCTGAAGCCCATTGCCAGCCCCCGTTGTTTGCTGAAAGATCAAAGTCTAATAATTTGGAAGCAAAATAAGCCTCACCCCACCGCCAATCAATCAGCAAATGTTTGGTGAGAAACGAGGCCGTGATCATCCGCACGCGGTTGTGCATAAATCCAGTTGTATTCAGCTCTCGCATTCCTGCATCCACTATAGGATAACCGGTGTTTCCTTCACACCAAGCTTTGAATTCTTTCTCATCGTTTCGCCAAGGTATACGGTCGTAAATGGGTCGAAAACTACCTTTGGCCACGTGCGGGAAATGCCAAACGATATTGAAGTAAAAGTCCCTCCAAATCAATTCATTGAGCCAAGTCTCAGAATGCTGAAGTCCTTTCAATGCCAAAGATCGTACGCTGACAGTGCCAAATCTTAAATGTACACTCAATCGAGAGGTAGCGGGCAGAGATGGGTAGTTTCTTTTTTCACCATATTGTCTAAGCAATTCTTCAGTCACCGATTTTTCGGGAAACGATGCTTCACTTGATGCAAACCCCATAGCCTCTAAACTAATAAGTGGCTCTGGAGCAAGCTTGAATAGAGAATCGAGCTTATTTTCAGAAGGAGAAAGGGTCAGTGGATGGTCTTGAAGCCGTTGTTTCCACTTGCGGCTGTAGGGTGTAAAAACAGTGTACGCCTTACCCTCATTACTTAGCACTTCATCTTTTTCAAATATCGTGTGGTCTTTAAAGCTATGAACAGCTACCCCAGATTTCTCTAGCAAATCACTAATTTGGCTATCTCTCTCTCTTGCATAGGGCTCATAATCATGGTTGAAATAGACAGCCTTCACGTCCCAGGTTTGCAGGATTTTAGGCCAGATCTCCTCTGGAAATCCATAATAAACATAAAGATCTTTGCCTGAAGCTTGAAGTTTATCTTTGAGCAACTGCAAGTTTTGGTGGATAAACAAAACCCTTTTATCTGCTCTATCCTCCAACTTATCGAGTATATGCCTATCAAAAATAAATATAGGAACTACCGGAAGACCTGATAAAAGCGTTTGGTACAAACCTGCATTGTCTTCCAATCTTAAGTCTCTACGATGCCAAAAAACAGCTATTGAGGGTTTATTTACTTCACTCATAGCTTTAGAAACAATGTGATTCTAGGTTTAGTTTTCTTATTCTTCCTCTTTTCTGGGGCCAATTACAGAATTCTGGGGCTCTTTATCAGACTTACTTAATGGCTCCTCTTCTGGTTCAGCTTTTTCTTTTTTAGGAGTTAATTCTGCCTCTTTATTTTTCCTTCCTATGATCT